>NZ_JAKJJW010000033.1:0-38551 GCF_025669985.1 Brachybacterium atlanticum
GAGGGCGGCCGCCCCCGCCAGGCCCGCGAGGTCGGCGGGGCCGGGCGGGACGGTGCGGTCCACGCGCATCCAGCCGGCCGGCACGGGCTCGACCGCTCCGGGCGCGGCCGGCACCGGCGAGTCCTCGACACCCTGCGCGGCGGAGATGTCGATCCCGAAGATCGTGTGGAAAGCGGAGACGTACTCGTCGGCGAAGCCGGTCTCGGCCAGGTGCCGGGCCCGCTCGGCGGGCTGGTGCATGACCCTGGCGAGGATGCGGCGCACCGAGCGCTCGAGCTGGTCGGCGGTCTCCCCGGAGACGTCGCGGCGCAGGCGGTCGATCTCCCCGTCGGCCGCGTCGAACACCTCGCGGCGCAGGGCGGCCATCGCCGGGTCGATGCGGCGCACCTCCTGCTGCTGGCGGAAGGCCTCGACGTTCTCGGCGATGATGCCGCGGGCGGTCACCAGCGCCGGGTCCTCGCCGTCCGGGTCCTCCCGGCGCAGGTCCTCCAGCCCCAGCACGGTGATGCCCTTGAGGTGGCGCACGAGGGGGTGGAGGTCGGAGTGCAGCGCGAGGTCGAGCACGACGGTGCGGCCCGCGTTCAGGAACAGCTCGGGGAACAGCGAGGTGCCGCGGCCGGAGGCGGCCAGCACCAGGTCGGCCTCGCGCAGGGCCCGCTCGAGCCCCTCGGCCTCGACGGCCTCCGCGCCGTGGCGCTCGGCGAAGCCCGTTGCCCGCCCGGACGGCGAGAAGACCTGCAGGCGGGAGACGCCGCGGCGCGCCAGCTCCGACAGCCCCAGCCGGGCGTATGCGCCGGTGCCGACGATCAGCACGCTGCGGCCCTCGAAGCCGCCGAGCTGCATCTCGGCGCGGTCCAGCGCGACGGAGGCGCCGGAGCGACCCGCGGCGCCGACGGGGGCCTGGGTGGCGACGCTCTTGGCGCAGCGGAAGCCGTGCTGGAAGAGGTCGTGGAGCATCGAGGTGGTGCGCCCGGCGCGGCGCGCGGTCTCGTAGGCCTGCTTCACCTGGCCGGAGATCTCGGCCTCGCCCATCACGATCGACCGCAGCCCCGAGGTGACCTCGAACAGGTGCTGCGGGACGGGGGCGTCCATCGCGGCGTCGAAGCAGAGGGAGACCACCTCGCGGTCCAGGCCGCTGGTGCGGGAGACCGCCTCGATCACGAGCTCGACGCCCTCGTGGAAGCGCTCGGTGTCGAGGTAGACCTCGAGCCGGTTGCAGGTGCTGAGCACCACCGCTCCGGAGACGACGGGCGGGGCGCCGACGGCCTCGGCGCGCTCGGCCTGCAGCTCCTCGAGCGCCTCGGGCAGGGACTCCGCACCCCGGGTCAGGGCGTCGATCATCTCGAGGTCGAGATGCTCGTGGGAGGCACGGAGAGCAGCGAGCATGATCCTCAGTCTAGGCACGTCCGCCCGTCGCTCCACCCCCGGGGTACCTGTCTGGCGACGCCGCGCGCGATTGTGTGCACAATGGGGGCGTCATGAACCAGAACCCCATGTCAGAGCCCCTTTTTGCCGACGGTGCGTCAGATCGATCGCGACACCTGTCAGCATCCGGGAACGCCGCAGGCCCCGGGCTCGCCACCGCTGCCGCACCCCTTGCCGAGACCCCTTCCGCGCACCCCTCCACGGGCCCCGGATCGCTCCCCGAGGAGCATCCCGCGCGCCGCTGCGCCGTCGACGGCGGCGTGGCCGACGCCTCACTGCTGCAGGAGCTGCGCGGCGTGAGGAGCGACACACCGAGCGTGTGGTTCATGCGTCAGGCGGGCCGCTCGCTGCCCGAGTACCGGGCGCTGCGGGAGGGCACCACGATGCTCGACTCCTGCGTCCGCCCCGACATGGCCGCGGAGATCACGCTCCAGCCGGTGCGCCGCCACGGCGTGGACGCCGGGATCTTCTTCTCGGACATCGTCGTCCCCGCACGCCTCGCCGGGCTCGGCGTCGAGATCCGCTCGGGCGTCGGCCCGGTCTTCGACCATCCCGTGCGCACCGAGGCCGACATCGAGGCGCTGCCTTCGCTCGGCGACGACTACGAGGAGGCGCTCGCCCCGATCCGCGAGGCGGTGCGCCTGACCGTGGCGGAGCTCGGCACCACGCCCCTGATCGGCTTCGCCGGCGCCCCCTTCACCGTCGCGAGCTACATGGTCGAGGGCGGCCCCAGCCGTGACCACCTGCGCACCCGCGCGCTGATGCGCTCGCGCCCGGACCTGTGGGAGCGCCTGGCGACCTGGGTCGCGGAGCTGTCGGGCCGCTTCCTGCGGGCCCAGGTCCTCGCGGGCGCCTCCGCGGTGCAGCTGTTCGACTCCTGGGTGGGAGCGCTCGGGCAGGAGCAGTACCTCGAGCACGTCCAGGCCCATTCCGCCGCCGCGCTCGCCCACGTCGCGGACCTGCCGGTGCCGCGGATCCACTTCGGCGTCGGCGCCGCGCACCTGCTGCTGCCGATGCTCGGCGCCGGCGCGACCGCGATGGGCGTGGACCACCGCCTGCGCCTGGACCGGGCGCTGGAGGTCCTCCCCGCCGACACCCCGGTGCAGGGCAACATCGACCCCGCGGTCCTGTTCACCTCGGAGGAGGCGCGCTTCGCGGAGGCGCGCGGCGTGCTCGAGGCGGGCGCGGCCGCGGCCGGGCACGTGGTCAACCTCGGCCACGGCGTCCCGCCGGACACGGACCCGCAGGTCCTCACCGACCTGGTCGCCTTCCTCCACTCCCAGCGCGTCGCGCGCACCGCGGAGGCGCCCGAGGCATGAGCGCCCGGATCCTCGTCGTCGGCGGCGGCCTCGCGGGGCTGCTCGCCGCCCGACGCCACCAGCGCGCGGGACACCGCGTGGTGCTGCTCGAGGCCGAGGACCGCCTCGGCGGTGCGGTCGCGGAGCTCGCCCTCCCGGGCGCCGGCGACCTCGCCCTGAACGCGGGCGCGGAGGCGTACTCGACCGCCTCCGGCGCGGTCGACGCGCTGGTCGCTCAGCTCGGGCTCGCAGATCGGGTCGTCTCCCCGCGCGAGGGGCTCGGCAGCCGGATCGTCTCCGCCGCCGGGGTGCACCGCGCCCCGGCCGGCGCCCTGCTCGGGGTGCCCGGCCGACCGCTCGCCGCCGACGTCCGCGCTGTGCTCGGCTGGCCGGGGGCGCTGCGCGCGGCGCTCGAGCCCCTGCTGCCCGCCCGCGTCGGCGCACGGCCCGGGGCGACCGTCGCCGAGACGGTGGGACGCCGGATGGGCCGACGGGCGCTCGAGCGGCTCGTCGCCCCGATCGTCGGCGGGGTGCACTCCGCCGATCCGGCCGAGCTCGAGCTCGCCGCCGCCTCCCCGCAGCTCGCGACGGGCCTCTTCGAGCACGGCTCGCTGGTGCGGACCGTGCGCCGCCTGCGCGGCGGGGGACGACGCGGCGACGCCGGCCGCACGACAGTCGCGAGCGCCGGGACCCGTGTGCACGCCCTCGCCCCGACCATGGCGGCCCTTCCCGCGGCGATCCGCGAGGAGCTGCTCGCCGCGGGCGGGATCGTGCGCACCGGCGTGGAGGTCACGGGCCTGGACCGCGAGGGCGAGCTGTGGCGGGCCCGCACCGCCCGCGGTGAGCAGCTCGAGGCCGACCGCCTCGTGCTCGCCTGCCCTCCCGACACCGCGCGCGCCCTGCTCGCCGGGGCCGCGCCGGAGATCGCCGAGGCGATCCCGGAGACGCCGTCGGCCGCGGTGCGGCTGGTCGCCCTGGTGCTGGACGCCCCCGCCCTGGACTCCCATCCCTCGGGGACCGGTGCACTGGTCGCGCCGGGCACCCCGGGGATCCGCGCGAAGGCCCTCACCCATGCGAGCGCCAAGTGGGAGCACGTCGAGCGCGCGCTGCGCGAGGCCCTCCCGTCGGCCGCCTCCCCGCACCTGGTGCGCCTCTCCTACGGCCGTCCCGGCGAGCAGCTGCCGGGGCGGGAGGAGATCGTCGACCTCGCCCTCGCCGACGCCTCCGCGATCCTCCGCACCCCGCTAACCCGCTCCCGGCTCGCGGACTGGGCCGTGATCGACTGGGACCGGGCGATGCGCCGGCCCCGGCCCGGCCACCGCGCCGCACTCGACGCGCTCGCGAGTCTGCTCGAGGCGCGGGACGACCTCGAGCTCGTCGGCTCCTGGCGGGCCGGCACCGGCCTCGACGCGATCGTCCGCGCCGACGACGCCCGCGCCGCCGCCGCGCAGGCCCCGCAGACCACCCCGATCTCTCCCACCGCTCCCACGGAAGGAACCCCACGATGAACGACGCCGCCGCCTCGACCCCCGAGGAGATCGCGCAGACCACCCGGTACACGAGCTACACCGTGTTCCGCCGCCTCTCGGGCCTGACCGAGGACGGCGAGCTCACCGCCGCCCAGGTCGCCGAGGCGCTCGCCCAGACGGTCCCGCTGATCGAGTCTGCCGGCGATGGAGGAGTCGAGATCCTCGGCTTCTACGACGTCTCCGGCTTCCGCGCCGAGGACGACCTGATGCTGTGGCTCGCCGCCGAGGACCCCGAGGCTCTGCAGCGCGGCCTGCGCGAGTTCGAGCGCTCCCTGGCCGGCACCTGGCTGCACCGCGAGTGGGCATCGGTGGGCGTGCACCGCATGGCCGAGTTCGCCAAGGGCCACGTCCCCTCGTTCATGGTCCCGGGCTTCGAGCGCAAGCAGTGGATCACCGTGTACCCCTTCGTGCGCAGCTACGAGTGGTACCTGCTGCCCGACGAGGAGCGCAACCGCATGCTGCGCGAGCACGGCCTGCTGGGCCGCGACTACCCGCAGGTGAACGCCAACACCGTCGCGGCCTTCGCACTCGGCGACTACGAGTGGCTGCTCTCCTTCGAGGCCGATGATCTGCACGACCTCGTCGACATGATGCGCCACCTGCGCTACTCCGATGCGCGCCTGCACGTGCGCGACGAGCTCCCCTTCCACACCGGCCGCCGCCTCGAGGACCTCGAGGACGTCGCCGCACTCCTGGCCTGATCCCGGACGACTCCCTGCCCGCACGACCTTCACCGAGGACCACATCATGACCGACACCACCACCCAGATGCCCGCGCCGCGCACCGCGGCCCCCGACTCCCCCACCCATACGCGGCGCGGCGAGGCCCGCCCCTTCGACGCGATCCTGTTCTCCTCCTTCGGCGGCCCCGACGGGCAGGAGGACGTCATCCCCTTCCTGCGCAACGTCACCCGCGGGCGCGGGATCCCCGACGAGCGGCTGGAGGAGGTCGCGGGCCACTACCGCGCTCTCGGCGGACGCAGCCCCATCACCGCGCAGAACGAGGCGATGATCGCCGCGCTCGAGGAGGAGCTCGCCCGCCGCGACGTGGATCTGCCGATCTACTTCGGAAACCGCAACTGGGCGCCCTACAACGCCGAGGCCGTCCGCGCCCTGCACGCCGACGGCCACCGCCACGCACTCGGACTCGTCACCAGCGCGTACTCCTCGTACTCGTCCTGCCGGCAGTACCGGGAGGACTTCGGCATGGTGCTCGAGGAGACCGGTCTGGCCGGCGAGGTCACCATCGACAAGGTCCGCGTCTACTTCAACCACCCCGGGTTCCTCGCGCCGGTGGTCGACGGTGTCGAGGCCGCCCTGGCGAGCCTCGCCTCCGAGGGCCACGACAGCGAGCGCATCGCGGTGCTCTTCTCCACCCACTCGGTGCCCACGGCGATGGCCGAGGCCTCCGGGCCGGAGGAGACGCGGGTCGAGGGCTCCGGCGGCTGGTACGTCGAGCAGCATCTCGCCGCCTGCCGATGGGTGATGGACCAGCTGCACGACGACGTCCCCGAGCTCCCGGACTGGCAGCTCGTCTACCAGTCCCGCTCCGGGGCCCCGCACATCCCGTGGCTCGAGCCGGACGTCAACGACGTCATCGCCCGGCTCGCCGAGGAGGACTCCGCCGATGCGGTCGTCGTCGTCCCCATCGGCTTCGTCACCGACCACGTGGAGGTCGTGTGGGACCTGGACACGGAGGCGAAGGAGACCGCCGAGGAGAAGGGCCTCGCCTTCCGCCGCGTCGCCACCTCCGGGGAGGATCCCCGCTTCATCGCCGCCCTCGCGGATCTCGTCCAGGAGCGGCTGGACGAGTCCTTCCCGCGACGGGTGGTCACGGATTTCGGGGGCACCCCGGACGTGTGCGGGGTGAACTGCTGCGCAGGACGCATCTGCCGTCCCACCACCAGCGCGGTGGACTCCGCGTCGGACGTCGAGCGGGCCCGGGCCGAGCGCCGCGCCACGGCCGGCGACGGCCAGGCGGGCACAGGATCCCTCTCGTGACCGCGTCCTCGCTGCGGATCGGCACCCGCGCCTCCGATCTCGCGCTCACGCAGTCCGGGCACGTCGGCGCCGCGGTCGTGGAGGGTACCGGGCACGAGGTCGAGCTGGTGCACGTGAGCACCCATGGCGACCGCGACCGCATCAGCCCCCTCGCCCAGATCGGCGGCACCGGCGTGTTCGTCACCGCCGTGCGGCAGGCGCTGCTGGACGGCGAGGTCGACGTGGTGGTCCATTCCTGGAAGGACCTGCCCACCGCGCCGCTGGACGAGATCACGCTGGTCTGCACGCCGGAGCGGGAGGACCCGCGCGATGCCCTGTGCGCCCGTGACGGGATGACCCTCGCTCAGCTCCCGGCCGGGGCGCGGGTGGGCACCGGCTCCCCGCGACGCGGCGCGCAGCTGCTGCGGGCGCGGCCCGACCTCGAGGTCGTGGGGATCCGCGGCAACGTCGAGACCCGCCTGAACCGGGCGCTCGGGAAGGACGCGGACCTCCATGCCGTGGTGCTCGCCGCCTCGGGGCTGCGCCGCGTGGGCAGAGAGGCCGTGATCAGCGAGCTCCTGCCCGTCGAGGTCATGCTTCCGGCCCCCGCCCAGGGCGCGCTCGCGGTCGAGGCGACCACCGCCGCGCTCGCGCAGGGGCCCTGGTTCGCCGCGCGTCTCGAGGCGGTCGACGACGCGACCACCCGCGCCGCGGTCACGGCAGAGCGGTCCCTGCTGCGGGCGCTCGAGGCGGGCTGCTCCGCCCCGGTCGCCGCGTACGCGGAGCTGGAGCCGGGCACGGATCCCGCCGCCGCGCAGGTCCTGCGCCTGCGCGCCCTCGCGATCCGTCCCGACGGGACGCATGTCGTCGAGGGCGAGGCCCGGGTGGACCTGGACCTCGCCGCCGATGCGCTCTCCGGGCCGGGCTCGATCCCGGTCGAGCTCGGCCAGGAGCTCGCCGCGGACCTGCTCTCCCGCGGCGCCGGCGAGATCCTCGCGGAGGTCCGCGCCTGATGCCCTCCGCAGAGATGGCCTCCGCCCCGCCCCGCGCCGCCGGGCCCGTGCTGGTCACGCGCCCGGCGGGGCGGGGGGAGCGTCTCGCGAGCCTGCTCGAGGCGGAGGGCCTCGCGGCCGAGCACGCCCCGCTGACCCGTCTCGTCCCGAGCACCGGCGAAGAGCTCGAATCCGCCCTCGAGCAGCTCGCCGAGGGCGCGTTCACGCACCTCGTGGTCACCTCCCGCACCGCCGCCGAGGTCCTCGCCGGGGCGGAGGCCGCCTTCGAGACGGCGATCATCGCCGTCGGAGGGGGCACCGCCCGGACCCTGCGGGCGGCGGGCCTCTCCCCGACCGCCGTGGCCGACGGCTCCGGTGCGGCGCTCGTCGCCGCGATGCCGCCCGCCGCCCCTGGCGACCGAGTGCTGCTGCCCGCCTCGGCCGCCGCCTCCCGCACCGTCCCCGAGGGGCTGCGTGCGGCCGGCTACGAGGTGGTCGAGGTCGAGGCCTACCGTCCCGAGCCCGTCGACCCGCCCCCGGCGGTCGCGGAGTCCCTGGCCGCCGGGCGGTACGCGGCGATCGTGCTGACCAGCCCGATGATCGCCCGACGCGCGGCCGAGCTCGGCGTGCACCCCGCCACCGCGGTGATCGCCATCGGCGACCCGACCGCCGTGGCCGTCCGCGCCGCCGGCCTCGGCCCCCTCCACCAGGCCGCCGCCCCGACCGACCAGGCGCTCGTCGCGGCCGTCCTCGAGGCGCTCGACGCGGCGCCGCACGAGACGCCCCCGTCGAGCCCCGCCCCTGCGGGCCCCGCCCCGTCGGCCGCCCACCCCACGCGCCCCCGATCGAAGGAGACCCGATGACCCAGCCGACCCTCCCCGGACCGATCGACCGCCCTCGCCGCCTGCGCAGCAGCGCCGCGATGCGCTCCCTGGTGCGGGAGCACGCCCTCCGCCCCGCCGACCTCGTGCTGCCGATGTTCGTGCGCGAGGGCGCGAGCGAGAACAAGCCCGTGACCTCGATGCCCGGCGTCGAGCAGCACACCATGGACTCCCTGGTCCGCGCCGCGACCGAAGCGGCCGAGCGCGGCGTGGGCGGCGTGATGCTCTTCGGCGTGCCCGCGCACAAGGACGCCGTCGGCTCCGGCGCCACCGACCCGGACGGGATCCTGAACCGGGCGCTGGCCCGCCTGCGCGCGGAGCTCGGCGATCAGACCGTGATCATGGCCGACCTGTGCCTGGACGAGTTCACCGACCACGGCCACTGCGGCGTGCTCGACGCCGACGGCCGGGTCGACAACGACGCGACGCTCCTGCGCTACCGCGAGATGGCCCTCGCGCAGGCCGAGGCCGGGGCGCACTTGCTGGGGCCGTCGGGGATGATGGACGGCCAGATCGCCGCGATCCGCGATGCGCTCGACGGCGCAGGTCATCTCGAGACCGCGCTCTTCGCCTACACCGCGAAGTACGCCTCCGCCTTCTACGGCCCGTTCCGCGAGGCCGTGGACTCGTCCCTGCAGGGCGATCGACGCACCTACCAGCAGGATCCCGCCAACGGCCGCGAGGCGCTGCGCGAGCTGGAGCTCGACGTCGCCGAGGGCGCGGACCTCGTCATGGTCAAGCCCGGCCTGCCCTATCTCGACGTGCTGAAGGACGTCGCCGCCGCCTCCCCCGTCCCTGTCGGCGCCTACCAGGTCTCCGGCGAGTACGCGATGATCGAGGCGGCCGCGGCGAACGGCTGGATCGACCGCGACCGCACGATCCTCGAGTCGCTGCTGGCCTTCCGCCGCGCCGGCGCCTCGAGCGTCCTGACCTACTACGCGAGCGAGGTCGCGGGCTGGTTCCAGCAGGGCCTGCCCCCGCACCTGCGCGAGTTCGCCTGAGCCGCAGTCCGGCCCGCGCCTGTCGGCGCGCCCGCCGTGCTCCGGCCCGGCACCGCATCATCGCCCGTCGTCCCCCGCCCACCCGCAGAGGAGCCCCGCATGACCCCCACGACCACCCTCTCCGCCGATCTCTTCGACCGCGCCCGCCGCGTCATCCCCTCCGGCGTGAACTCGCCCGTGCGCGCCTTCGGCTCCGTCGGCGGGACGCCCCCGTTCCTCACCAGCGCGAAGGGCGCGCTGCTCACCGACGCGGACGGGAACGAGTACGTCGACCTGGTCGGCTCCTGGGGCCCGATGATCCTCGGCCACGCCCATGAAGGCGTGGTCGAGGCGGTGCGGGAGGCGGCCGGTCGCGGCCTGTCCTTCGGCGCTCCGCAGGCCGGGGAGGTCACCCTCGCCGAGGAGGTCGTGCGCAGGATCGGCCCCGTCGAGCAGCTGCGCCTGGTCAACTCCGGCACCGAGGCGACGATGAGCGCGCTGCGCGTGGCCCGCGCCGCGACCGGCCGCGACGTGGTCGTGAAGTTCGCCGGCTGCTATCACGGGCACGTGGACGCGCTGCTGGCCGAGGCGGGCAGCGGGGTCGCGACCTTCGCCATGCCCGGCTCGGCCGGCGTCACCGCCGCGACCGCGAAGGACACGGTCGTGCTGACCTACGGCGACCGCGAGGCCGTCACGTCCCTGTTCGCCGAGCGCGGCGGTGAGATCGCCGCGATCATCACCGAGGCCGCGCCCGCGAACATGGGCGTCGTCCCGCCGCTCGCCGAGGACGGCGTCGGCTTCAACCGCTTCCTCGCCGACACCGCCCACGCCGCGGGCGCGCTGCTGATCAGCGACGAGGTGCTCACCGGCTTCCGCGCGAGCCCTGAGGGGCACTACGGGGTCGACGGGCCGCGCGGCACCGGCGAGGACTGGGCGCCGGACCTGATGACCTTCGGCAAGGTGATCGGCGGCGGCCTGCCCGTCGGCGCCTTCGGCGGGCGCGAGGACCTGATGGGCCTGCTCGCCCCGGCCGGCCCCGTCTACCAGGCCGGCACCCTCTCGGGGAACCCGCTCGCGACCGCGGCGGGGCTCGCGACCTTCGCCGGGCTCGACGACGCGGCCTACGAGACTCTCGGCCGGGCCTCGAGGACGCTGCAGCAGCTGGTCGCCGACGCGCTGACCGCCGAGGGCGTCCCCCACGTGGTCCAGACCGCCGGCACCCTGTTCTCGGTGTTCTTCCGCGGCGAGCCCGTCACGACCTACGAGGACGCGAAGGCGCAGGACACCGAGGCGTTCACCCGCTTCTTCCACGCGATGCTCGAGGGCGGGGTGTACCTGCCGCCCTCGGCCTTCGAGGCGTGGTTCGTCTCCACCGCCCACACCGACGAGGTCCTCGACCGTATCGCGGCGGTGCTGCCGGCGGCGGCAAAGGCGGCGGCGCGGGGCTGAGAGCGCGGGACGTCACGCGGTGCATGGCCCGGGGAGTTCTCCCCATCGCTCTCGTGCAGGGCTCGCTCTACCATCGGACCGACGACGCGTGACGCGACAGATCGCACCGTGCCGAGGGGGCACGGAACCGCACGCGGGACGAGACGGGGGATCCCATGACCTTCATCGGCATGAGCACCGACCAGGCCTCGGCGCAGGCAGAGCGCATCGACACCGGCGCTCAGCAGCTGGAGCAGCTGGCCGAGGAGCTGGGCTCGGCCGTCGCGCGCAGCTCGGAGTTCTGGATCGGTGCCGATGCAGAGGCATTCCGCGCCTTGTAGGGCTCGACGGCGCAGGCGCTCCGCACCGCCACAGGTGATCTGGCCGCTCGCAGCGGCGAGCTGTCGCAGCACCGTGACGAGCAGGAGAGCGCCTCCGAGAGCGACGGGGCGGCTGGCTCCTCCGGCGCGGGCGACGAGGCCGGGTCGGCGACGGGCCCCTCGGCACAGGACGGTCCCAATGCACCGGGCGAGGAGCCGTACTACGGCAAGGTCGATCCGGAGGTCGCCGAGCGCTGGGAGTCGATGAGCAAGGAGGACCGTGAGGCGGTCGCCCGGGCGATCATCGAGGAGGAGCTGGAGCAGTACGGGATCGGGGACGTGCCCATCGATTTCGACCTGACCGACGGGAACGGCCTGTGGTCGTTCGGCGAGGACGTACACGCGATCTCGATCAACGGCAGCGTGCTGGACACCCCGCGTCTGCTGCACACCCTCGCTCACGAGGCCCGTCACGCCGCACAGTGGGAGGCAGAGCAGGACACTGAGCCCGGGTTCTGGGACTGGCTGCCCGGCGTGGATTCCACCGCGGACGACTACGAGCGCCTCGAGGAGGAGCACGGCTTCACCAGGGAGGAGATCGACTCCTGGCGTGAGCACTGGGAGGCCTCCGAGGAGGAGAAGGATCCCTACTTCGACAGGTCCGTCGAGGTCGATGCCCGGAACGCCGGGGCAGAGTTCTCCGAGGAGCTGACGATGGAGGACCTCGACCGATACGAGGAGCGGGCAGGGGTCCGATGAGGAACACTCTGATGAGCAGTGCCGAGTGTCCTGACACCGACCATCACGAGGAGCGACGATGACCCCCTCCCCCAGCCGCCGGAGACTGCTCGGTGCCAGCCTGCTGCCCGCGGCGCTCTCCCTCGTCGGCTGCGGATCCTTCCCCGGCGGCGACGGACCCTCGCAGGACCCGGTCACCGCCGACGGATCGGGGGAGACGCAGACGGTCGCGTCGCCGGATCGCTGCCTGTCGGACGAGGACGCGTCACGCCGGGAGCGCCCCGAGCCGCCCGCGCGCGCGGACGCCGGCCCGGAGAACGAGGCGATCCCGGACCGGCCTCTGTCGGAGTACGGACCGGCCCTGTTCGCGGGCGGGGAACGGATCGCCGCCCAGCAGACCTCGGACGCGCTGATGCTCGGCGAGTCAGACACCTTCGGGACCGTCGTGTGGAGCACCGCCGACGGCACGATCCTCGAACGGCACGACAACGGCCTGGTCGGTGCGATCGCCGCGGACTCCCGCGGACGGCTCGCGATCGGCGGCGTCACGACCGTCGAGCTCCGCGAGGCGGACGGCGAGGTGCTGAAGGTGCTGACCGGTGGCGAGGAGCCCTTCGGCCCCCGGATCGGGAATCGGGTCGGCGATCTCGCCCTCACCGCCGACGGCACCCGCCGCGTGGTGCTGGGCGCCGACGGACGCGTCACGGTCTGGCACCTCGAGGACGAGACCTGCGAGGTCGAGCACGAGATCGCTGCGGAGCTCGGCACGGTGATCGCGCTCAGCCTCTCCCCGGCCGACGACACGCTCGCCCTCTGCGCCGAGGACGGCACGGTCGAGCTCTGGGACCCGCACGCCGGGACGCGCACGGGCGCCGGGCCGGACCTCCCCGGGACGGTCGCCGGGCTGGCGCACGCCGAGGACGGCACGCTGATCCTCGCCGCCGACGGGGAGCGCGCCCTCCACGCCCTGACCCCGTCCGGCGAGGTGGCCACCGGACCGGCTCTCTCCGCGGAGGGCCCGTACTGGGTGGCCGCGGGGGCGGGGGGACGTGTCGCCGCCGTCGGCCGGGGCGACAACCGGGTCCTGCTCTGGGAGCGCGAGACCGACGAGACCGTCGAGCTCCCCGTCGTGCGCGGATCCGCCGGCCGGCTCGTGTTCTCCCCCGACGGCAGGACTCTGTACAGCGCCTCCCCGTCCCAGGGCGTCGTCGCCTGGTCCGGCGGCGAGTCCTGGAGCAGCTTCGAAACGCCCTGACGCTCCGGACGCGTCGACCATCATGGACCTTGTCCGCCTCCACGGCTCTCCCATCTGACCAGCGAAAGGACGCACGATGTCCCTGAACGACCTCGTCGAGGCCTACGCCCTGGACCCGACGCCCGAAGGTCTTCACGACCTGCAGGCCGGGATCATGGCGGCTCCCCGCTACGACCCCCTGCTCTCCGTCTCCCGGGCGGTGGTCCCGCTGCTGCGCGACGGGAAGCACCAGGAGATCGTCGACCTGATCCGCTCGTGGATGCCCGGCGCGCTCCTGAGCCCGTCCACGCACGGCTACCTCGCGAAGGCGCTCACCGAGCTGGGCGATGCCGGGGCAGGCCGCATCGAGGCGAAGTTCTCCCGGCTCGCGCTCGACAGCATCGCGGCCTCGGGCAGCGGCTCCGAGGAGGAGCCGTGCTCCGTGCTCCGCATCGAGGACGAGTACGACATCCTGCGCGCCTCCTCGCAGCGCCCGACCGCCCAGCGGCAGGTCTCCGACGAGCGCGGACAGTTCGACGTCCACACCCTCGAGGACGGCGACGAGGTGTGGTTCCGACTGCTCTGGCTCGCCCCGTCGGCCGCCGCGCAGGAGGACGAGGCCGGAGACGCCCCGGAGAACTGAGCTCCGTCCACAGGGGAGGACTCCCCATGTCGCCGACCGGCGACGTCCCCTAGTGTCGATCCCGGGACGGAACGAAAGGGGAGGCCATGGGGCTCATCGGCATGGATACCGCGCAGGGCGAGGCTCACGCCGAGCGCCTGCGCGCTGCCGGTGAACGGCTCGAGGAGCGGCGCGACCTGCTCGTTGCACTCGTGGGGGCGAGCGAGGCGATCTGGCGAGGGCCGGATGCGGACCGCTTCCGCGCGGACTGGAGCACCGGTGCATCGCGGCTGCTGCGCGAGCAGTGCACCGCGCTCGAGACCGCCGCGACGCTGCTCGAAGAGGAGGCGGAGCAGCAGGAGAGCGCCTCGCAGGACGAGAACGGCAGGGGTGAGAGCAGCAGCAGCGGGGTCAGCTCCTCCGGCAGCGCATCGGGCCGCGGCCGCCGCGCCGGCGGCGACGGGGACGGGACGGTGAGCCAGGAGGTCGCCGACGCCTGGACCGCGATGGACCCGCCTGAGCAGAAGCGGGTCCTCCAGGAGATCGTCGCCCAGGAGCTCGAGCGTCAGGGTGTCGACGACGTGCCCGTCTACTTCGACGATCTGTCGGAAGACGGAGCAGCCGGCATCTGGTACGAGTTCGACATCCGGCATCCCCTGCGCGGGGAGCACATCCAGATCGACAGCACGTCCCTCGAGGACCCGGACTCCCTCAACACCGCCGTCCACGAGGCCCGCCATGCCGCACAGGACAACTGGATCGAGGAGACCGACGAACCTCCCGCATGGCAATTCTGGCGGGAGGACCACAGCGCCGCGGAGTACGAGCGCATCGAGGAGGAGTACGGGGTCACCAAGGAGGAGATCGAGGCCTGGCGCGAGAACGACAAGGACTACACGGAATTCCCGGAGGACCAGCCGGGCGAGGACGCCCCGCAGTCGGAGAAGGACGCCTGGGACGAGGAGTACGAGGCGTACCGGGAACAGCCGCTCGAGGAGGATGCCTTCGAGGAGGGGGATGAGTTCGTCGAGGGCATCACTCCCGAGGAGCTCCGGCAGTACCAGCTCGATGCCGGCGTCCCGGTCATCTCGTGAGCGTCCCTGCGCTGAGACCGCTCCCCGGTTCCCCTTCGAGGCGGTGATGCCATGATCCTCTCCCGTCGCAGGCTCGCGCTGCCGCGACGCCGCTGGCTGCTCGGGGCTGCGGCCCTGCCGGCGGCGCTGCTGCTGCCCGGCTGCGGGAGCAGCCCCGAGGTGGGCAGCTGCCTCGGACCGGACGAGGAGGTGCCGGAGCCGGAGCCGCCCCGCCTGCCACGAGGTGCCCGCGTCCGGCCCAAGATGCCGCGGGAGGGGCGCTATTTCGAGGACCAGAGTCCCGCCGTCTCCCCCGACGGCACGCTGATCGCCGCCTGCGAGGCCCCGGACCGCTACGAGCTCGACCTCGCCGACCCCCACGGCGTGCTGCTGTGGGACACGCGCACCGGGGAGATCGTGCGCCGGCTGAAGCCCCGCGCCGTCGGGCCGCTGGCCTGGCACCCGAACGGATCGCGCCTCGCGGTCGGCGACGCCCTCCACGTCGCGGAGGTGGATGTCGAGGGCTCGCTGCTGCGGAACCTCGTGGGCAATGCGGAGCCTCGTGGGACTGCCGCGCGGATCCTCGACGTCGCCTACAGCCCGGACGGATCGCTGCTGGCGGCCTCGGCGAGCGACGGCGCGGTCCGGCTGTACTCGACCTCCGCGGACAGCTGCACCGGCACCCGGGCCCTCTCGCCGGGGACCCGTCGGCAGAGGACCGTGGCGTTCTCGCCCGACGGCGCCCGCCTCGCCGTCGGCGGCGTCGCGCTGACGGACGCCGACGAGGGCGGGAGGCCGACCGGGCTGTGGGATCCGCACAGCGGCCGGCGGGAGGAGGTCCTCGACGGTGTCGAGGGGACGGTGCTCGGGCTCGGGTACAGCGGGGACGGCACACTGGTCCAAGTGCTCGACGACCCATCCTCGCTCGCCGTGAACGCGCCGGACGGATCGACGAGCACGGGCCCGCCGGTGGACGCGGCACGGTTCAGGGATCTGGCCGTCGGCACGGGATCCCGGGTCGCAGTGCTCAGCGCATCGGGCACCCTCCGGCTGTGGGATCGTGACAGCGACGAGCAGGAGACGCTCGAGATGTCGCTCCTGGAGAGGATCTGCTGGTCGCCGGACGAGACGACGCTGTTCACGCTGAGCGAGTCGGAGGGGATCTCCGCCTGGGACGGGACGGAGTGGCGGCAGTTCGAGCTGCCGTGAGTCCCGATGGGCCGGGGCGCCGCGCCGGCGAGGCCGGGCATGGGGAGCGCTCCCCATGGCCGTCTCCGCGCAACGCTCCTAGCATCGAGGCACGATGACCAGCCCGGTCACGCGCTCGGACGACGGCGTGCAGCGGCTCGCGACCATGGGGACGAAGGGGGGATGACGATGACGGACTGCTCGCGCCGACGCCTGCTGCTGGGCGCGACCGCCCTCCCCGGCGCCCTGGCGCTCGCAGGATGCTCGGGCGGTCTCCCGCCCCTGCCCGGGTCGGGAAGCCCCGGCATCTGCATAGACCCCTCCGAGTAGATCCCCGAGGAGGCGTACGAGACGGTGCCAGAGGGCGTCATCGTGGATCCCGTCCCGTTCGACGAGTCCCTGCTGTTCATGTCCTCGACCCTCACGATCTCCCCCGACGGCTCGACGCTCGCGGCCTGCGAGATGGGCTTCCCACAGGATCCTGAGCACGCCGAGACCAGGGGCATCGTCCTCTGGGATCCGGGGACCGGGGCGGTGATCCATAGATTCCGCCCTCCGATGCTGGGCAGGCTCGCCTGGCACCCCGACGGGGACCGCCTGGCGATCGGCGACGGCCGTCTGGTCTCGATCGTCGATCTCGAGGGAACGCTCGAGCGCACCCTGTTCGGGCACGAGCTGCCGCGCGGCGACACCGCTGCGATCCTCGATCTCGCGTTCAGCCCGGACGGCACGCAGCTGGCGTCCTCGGGGTCGGACAGGACCGTGCGCCTATGGGACATGGACCCGGAGTCCTGCGGCAGCGGGCACGTCCTGCGGACCGGACCGCGGCACAACCGGGATCTCAGCTACTCGCCCGACGGCTCCTCCCTGGCCGTCGGCGCCACCTCGACCTCCAGCGACGGCGATGGGGACAATCCTCCGACGCTCTGGGACCCGACGACGGGCCGGCGGACGGAGGTCCTCGAGGATGTGCCGGGGATCGTCTTCGCGCTCGACCATGCGGCGGACGGCGCCCTGATCGTGGTCGCCGACGAGCCGCGAGCGCTCATGACGGTCGGGACGGACGGCTCCGTGGCCGAGGGGCCCGTGACCACCTCGACCTGGTTCGCGGATCTCGCGGTGGGGCCGGGGCACCGCGTCGCGCTGCACGCCGACGAGGAGCTGCTGCTGTGGGACCGGGAGAGCAGTGAGGAGTCCCGGCACGAGATCGAGGTCGAGTCCGGGGTGGACAGCATGGTCTGGTCCTCTGCGGAGGACGTGCTGTCCTGCCTGAGCTCGCGCGAAGGGGTCCTCGCCTTCGACGGCACGCGGTGGACGACCTTCGACCTCCCCTGATCCTCCGCCCGGCCGTCCTCAACACGGGCGGTGCGGTGGCGGCTCGACGTCGTCCGGCTCGCTCGACGACGGAGGATCCTGCCTCTCGTTCTCTGCCGCGCTGAGCCGTGCCGAGCGGGTCCGTCGGGTGGTGCCGAGCCGGGTCGTCCACTCCACCACGTGCCCGTCGACCGCCGGATCCCCGACCCGCTCCACGCTCGCCAGCTGCTGCTCTTTGTCGTTGCAGTACGCGCAGGCTCCCTGTCCGTTGTCCAGGCAGGTGCGGCCGCCGGCGGCGTGGGGCCGGATGTGGTCGATGTGGCGGGTAGGGGCGCTGCAGTGAGGGCCGCGACAGGTCCGGTCGCGCAGGCGGATGAAGCGGGCGAGCGCAGGCGGGAAGGCCCGCGCCCGGGACTCGACGCCGACGAGCTCCTCGGCCCTCGGGTGCTCGTACAGACGTCGCAGCACGGCGCGCAGCGCCGGACCGTCGGGCCCGAGCGCCTCGTCGCCGCTGTCGGCGTCGCCGATCAGTGCATCCAGCGGTCCGCGCAGGGACTCGCGCACCGTCTCGGCGGGAACGGTGCCGTAGCCCTCGATCTGGGCGAGGTCACCCGTGCCGGGGTCCAGGAGCACGTGGTCGGTGATGATCACGCCGATGTCCAGGGTCACCGGCTCCATGCTCTCGCTGCGGCCGAGAAGGGTGTCGACGAAGGTGTCGGCCTGGATGGCCTGGTGGCCGCGGCGGTCGCCGGCGGCGCGCAGGCGCTCGGCCTCGAGGGTGAGGCGCTTTCGAATCAGGGCGGCGTCCAGGGCGGTGACGTGCGCCGTGACCGTGGCCATGCCGTGCTCGCCGCGACGCACCCGCACATGCCGGTTCCGCTTGGCGTGCTGGTGGCGGCGCGCCTCGCCGTCCGGATCCGCGAGGGCGATCGCTGCCGCGCGCGCGTCGTCCCATTCCTCGGAGCCGGCGCCGTCGAGATAGGGCAGGCGCTCCCCCAGCAGCCGGTCCGCCTCGCGGCGCTGGGCCGGGGTGAGCGGGGCGAAGGAGCGGGCGGTGCGATAGGCGTCCTCGGTCGTGACCTGGGAGTCCGCGAGCGCGGAGAGCATCACCGGCATGTCCGCCACCAGCCGGCGCCGGGCCGCGAGCGAGTTCGAGGCGGCGGCCGGGGAGCGGCGGGTGAGCATCGAGACCTCGCGGGCCGCCTCGCGGGAGGCCGCCCGCAGGAGCTGCGCGGGCGGCGGCTCCTCCCCCGCCTCCTGCGCGGCGTTTGCCCTCGCCTCGGCCTGCCTGCGGAGGGTAAGGGAGTCGGCGAGCGCGACGACGGCACGGGTCTCGAGCGCGTCGATCGCGCTGCGCAGGGCATGCAGGCTGCCGATCACGTCGCGGAACGCCTCGGCCGACGGGTCCGCGGGCGTGAACAGCTCCTGCGGGAACCCGGTCAGGGCGCTCAGCACATGGGCACGGTCGCCGAGCTCCTCGGCGAGCGCTCCGGGACCTCCCGCACGCACGGCGTCGATCAGCTGCTGGTGGGGATCATCAGCAGTCGCGCCGAGGTCCTGCACTGCGAGAGTCATGGCCCTATTCTTCCGACCCCCACCGACAAACGACAGACCTTAGAGAGAATGTGGATAACGTCGAGCGGGGAGGAACAGCCACCCCTCTCCATCCACACCGTCTCGCACATCCGCCCAGGCAGTGCGAGTCCAACGCGCAAATGCACCTCCCCCTCAGAAAATCTCTTCCGCATTCTCGCCCCTCGTCACCACAATTCACCCAGAAATGTGGATAACCACCCTGTGTGGAGGAACGGTCACGCCCGGGACGAACCGAATGCGACGGCAGATGACAGCGCGCTCGACACCGCCGGACCGGTCCCGCAGGCTGGTCCCGCAGGCTGGTCCCGTCGGCACCCACCGCACACCGCTTCGTAGCTCAGCCCGGTAGAGCAGCTCCCTCATGAGGAGTGGGTCGCAGGTTCGAATCCTGCCGGAGCGTCTCCCCCTCCCCGTACCCTCGAGGACGACCGCCCGCCGTCGATCCGAGGACCCCATGCGCCGTCGCACCACCACCCGCCAGCCCGTCCTCGAGCGCCTGGTCCTGCCCGACCTCGAGGAGGCGGATGCCGCGCAGCTGAACGCCCGGGACCGGCACGACGGCCTGCGCCTGGTCGGCGCCGATCTCACCGGGGCGGACCTCACCGGCGCGACCTTCACCGAGTGCGAGCTGCTCGACGTCACCGCGCACACCACCGTGCTCCAGCACGCCCGGCTGCTCGAGACCCGGATCGAGCGCCTGAACGCCCCGGTGCTGGATGCGACCCGCTCCACCTGGCGCGACGTCGAGCTCGTCGGCTCGCGGATCGGGGCGCTGGACGTCTACGACGCCGAGATCCGCTCCACCCGCATCACCGGCACCAAGTTCGACTGGATCAACCTGCGCTCCTCGACCCTGGAGGACGTGCTCTTCGAGGACTGCACGATCGACGAGCTCGACCTCGGCGCCGTCACCGCCTCCCGCGTCGCCTTCGTGAACTGCCGCGCCGGCTCCGTCGCCCTGCCCCACGCGCGGCTCGAGGACGTGGACCTGCGGGGGCTGGAGATGGGGTCGATCGCGAACCTCGAGGGGCTGGCGGGGGCGACGCTCGGTTCCGCACAGGTCACCGCGCTCGCTCCCCTCCTCGCCGCGCACCTGGGACTCCGCGTCGAGGGGTGAGCGGTGCCGGGCCCCGGGGCTCATGCCCCCGGACAGCAGAACGCGGGCCGGGGTGCTCCCCGACCCGCGCCTGATCTCCGAGCGTACGCTCAGCGCCGCGCGCTGACCCGCTGCTTGCGGGAGGTGATCTCGCCGGTGTTGAACCCGGCCAGGTGCAGCCCGCCGTGGAAGCGGGCGTGCTCGATCTTCACGCAGCGGTCCATCACCACGTCAAGGCCCCCGGCCTCGGCGATCGCGGCGGCCGCCTCGTCCTCGGCGCTCGCGTGCTCCCCCGTCGGCCGGACGCCGAGGGCGAACACGGAGCCGGGGCCCGGCTCTCGAGGGTCTCCTGGCTCACGCAGCGACACCGACCTTCGCGGGGTGATCGGCCGGGAGGGTCTCGGCGGTCGCGGCCGCGGCCTCCTCGGTGGAGACGCCGGGGGCGATCGACAGCATGTCGGTGTTCAGCTCGGTGCCGTGGGCACGGGCGAGGTCCTTCTCCTTCTCGCGCACGATCGGCATCACGTCCCGGCCGAAGGCGGCGTCTTCCTCCTGGAAGTGGAGGTAGCAGGTCAGCAGCAGGTTCACGCCGATCTTCTTGTACTCGATGATGCGGTCGGCGGCTCCTCGGGCGTGCCGATGAGACGGGTCTTGAAGCCGTCGTTGTACTGGACGAGGTCCTCGAAGGAGGAGTCCGCCCACATGCCCTTGCCGTCCTTGGTGGAGGCGCCGGCCTCCTGCACGGACTGCTTGAAGCCCTCGACGGCGGGGCGGTGCGCAGCGCACCGGCGCTGGGCCGGTCCAGGCCCGCGATGAGCCGCAGCAGGGTCGACTTCCCGCAGCCGGAGGGGCCGACGACGGCGAGGATCTCGCCGGAGCGGAGCTCGAGGTCGAGGCCGCGCAGCACGTCGTGACGGCCCTGCGGGGTGTAGAAGGAGCGGGCCACGCCGTCCAGCCGCACGCCGTCGGGCGCGCTGCGCCGGGCGGCGGGTGCCGCGGGCTCCGGGACGCTGCTGCCCGTGCGCGTGCCGGGCTCGGTGGCGGTGCTGGTCATGACTCCGACTATGACGGCGCGGGTCGGGAGCGCGCCAGAATCGCGTCATAAGCCGCCATAGTCGGGGTGCGAAGGGGACACGTGGGGCATCGTGGTGCGACCTCGCCACAGGGCCCGGTGTCGGCATCCGTCGGGGATCAGGCCGCCGGCAGCTCCCCCTCGAGGATGCTCAGCACGTCCGCCTCGCGGAAGCCGAGCGCGCGATTCAGGGCGAGCATCGGCACGTTGTCGAGCGCGGTGTACGTCTGGATCCAGCGGGCCTGCGCGGCCTCGGGCACGGCGCGGAGGTTCTCGAGGTTCGCGAGCTTGAGCGCCCGACCGATGCCGCGGCCGCGGTGGGCGCGGTCCACGAGGGTGTCGTCCTGAGTGAGGATCTCGGGATCGTGGCGGTTCACGAGGATCTCGGTGTAGCCGACCGCGACCCCTTCGCGCCGCGCGAGGCCGCGCACGAGGGTCCAGCCCTGGTCGTCCATGCGCTGCTCGCTGCGGCGCAGCTCCTCGACCTCGCCGCGGGAGGCGGGGCGGGTCAGGTCACCCATGGGCACGTCGGCGTCCATCTGCGTGGTCAGCCGTGCCCAGTCCTCCACGAGCTCCTCGGGGCAGGCGCCGTGCCAGGTGCGGATCTCGATGCCGGACGACGGGGAGGCGCCGGCAAGGGGCCCCGGTTCCAGCGGCATCGCGCGCAGCAGACGGTGCTCCTGGTTCCCGAGCCGCATCCCCTGGTCCAGGGCGAAGGCGACCCCGGCCTCGCAGTAGGTCTCGGCCTGGACGATCTCGGCGTGCCCGGCGAGCGCCTCGCGGACGGCGGCGGCGAGCGCGCGGCCCACGCCGCGGCGGCGGTGCCCCGGCAGCACGGAGATCTCGACCTCGGCGGGGTTCCCGGGATCGACCTCGGCCCCGGCCGCGCCGACGGGGGCGCCGTCGAGGCGCGCGACGAGCAGCACGCTGGTGCGCCCGGGCTTCGGGTCCTGGTGCTGGGCGAGGACGGACTCGCCGTCGGCCCACCAGGCGGCCTCTCGCCCGGCGTTGAAGCCGTCGCGCAGCAGGGCGTTCCAGGCCAGCAGTGCCTCGCGGTCGGCGGGGTCGACGGGGGTGATCTGCACATCGGCCATGCCCGTCATCCGATCACGGCCCACCGGTGCTGTCACGCGGTTTTCCGAGGCTCAGCCGTGGCGCCGGCGCGCGATCCGCCCCTCCAGCATGGCCCGGATCCCCGGCCATTCCGGCGCGAGGATCGAGTACACGACGGTGTGGCGCACCGAGCCGTCGGGCAGGATGCGGTGGGCTCGCAGGATCCCGTCCTGCTGCGCGCCGAGGGCCTCGACGGCGCGGCGCGAGGCGAGGTTCAGGTGGTGCACGCGGAACTCGACGCGCAGCATCTCGAGCTCGTCGAAGGCGTGGGAGAGCAGCAGGTGCTTCATGGCCGTGTTCACCCCGGTGCGGTGCACGGAGCCGGCGAGATAGGTGTTGCCGATCTCGAGGCCGCGGTCGGCGAGGGCGAGGTTCATGAAGGTGGTCAGCCCCACCACCTGCTCGTCCGCCGCGCGGACGACGGCCCAGGCGAGACGGGTGCCGGCCTCGACGTCGGCCGTGAGGCGGGCAACGGAGCCCTCGACCGCCTCCGGCGCGGGCACGTGCGGGGCGAAGGGCAGGCGGTGGATCTCGCCGTCGGCCACAACTTCGCGCAGGCCCGGGACGTGCGCCTCGGCGAGCGGCTCGAGACGGATCCCGTGCCCGCGGAGCGTCACCGGCTCCAGGCGAGGCAGCGGTGCGGTGGGGACGGCGCGGGTGCGCTCCTCGCGCCCGCCCGCCGCCGCCTCAGTCATGGCTGCGTCCGTGCTTCTCGATCGCCATCTGGTAGTAGCGCAGCAGGTCGTCGGAGGCGTTCTCCCAGGAGAACCTCTCCGCCTCGGCGCGGGCGGCCTTCCGGATCCTCCCGCGCAGCTCCGCATCGCCCAGCCGGGTGAGCGCCGTGTCCAGGCTCGCCTGGTCGCCGGAGTCGTAGAGCAGGCCGTCGACCCCGTCCGTGACCTGCTCCATCGTCGGCCCCGAGCGGGCGGCGACCACGGGCAGCCCGGAGGCCATGCCTTCGAGGATCACCAGTCCCAGGGTCTCGGTGACCGAGGGGAAGACGAAGGCGTCGGAGCTCGCGAAGGCGCTCGCGAGCTCCTCCCCCTCCATGAAGCCGGGGAACGTGGTCCGCGTGCCGGCGAAGAGCTCCTCGAGCTCGCCCCGGTAGGGGCCGTCACCCACGATCGCGAGGGCCACGTCGTCGCGGCGCTCCATCATGGGGCGCAGTGTGTGGATCTCCTTCTCCGCGGCGAGCCGGCCCACGAACACCAGGAGCTTCTTCTCCGGGTGCCCGCCGGTGAGCCGCGAGCGCATCTCCTCGCTCGCGAAGCGGGGGTGGAACGTCTCGGTGTCCACGCCGCGGCGCACCACGTGGAGGTCCTCGATCCCGTGCTGCGCGAGCTCCTGCTTCATGGTCTCGGAGGTGGCGATGTTGATGTCGGCCATCGCGTGGTTGCGCCTGATCTGCCACCACACCGCGGGCTTGCCCCAGGTCCAGGCCCGGTAGAGGTCCAGATAGCGGGGGATGTGGGTGTGATAGCTGGCGACCAGCGGGATCCTCTGCCGGCGTGCGGCGAAGGCTCCCGAGGAGGCGAGCAGCAGGGGCTGCGCGGCGTGGACGACGTCCGGGTGGAAGCCGCGGATGATGCCGTCGACGTTGGGGCTGGGGAGGGTGAAGCGCCGATGCTTGTAGAACGGCAGCGTCACCGGGCGGATGCCCACCACCCGTGCCCCGTGGTGCTCGGTGACCCCGAGGTCGGGGGCGATCACCATGACCTCGTGGCCGAGGTCGGTGAACCGTTCGACGGCGTGGCGCAGGCGGGTCACCACGCCGTCGACGGAGGGCAGGAAGGTCTCCGTGACGATCGCGATCTTCACGGAACGGGGCTCACTTCCAGGTGACGGTGGGCATGACCAGCTCGCGCTTGACCCGGTCGGTGTTGTTCATCGCGACCTTCAGCACCTCGGTGAGGTGCTCGTCGGTGAGCAGGTGCGGCTGCAGCCCGAGGTCCAGGAGGTTGGTGTTGACCGCGTTGTAGTAGTGGTCGTACTTCTCCACGCGCGGGTTCTCCGTGGGGGCGATGTTCACGTCCAGGCCCAGGTCGCCTCCGACCTTCTGCACCTTCTCGGCGAGCTCCTTGACGGAGAACTGCTCGGTGAACTGGTTGTAGACGCGGAACTCGCCGCGGTCGGCGGGGTTCTCGCAGGCGATCTCGATGCAGCGCACGGTGTCCTGGATGTCCAGGTAGCCGCGGGTCTGGGAGCCGTTGCCGTAGACGGTGAGGTCGTGGCCGATCGCGGCCTGGATGATGAAGCGGTTCAGGGCCGTGCCGAACACCGCGTCGTAGTCGAAGCGGTTCACCAGGCGGGGGTCCAGGCGGGTCTCGTCGGTCTCGAGGCCGTAGACGACGCCCTGGTTGAGGTCGGTGGCGCGGATGCCCCAGATGCGGCAGGCGAACATGATGTTGTCGCTGTCGTGCACCTTGGTGAGGTGGTAGAAGGAGCCGGGGGCCTTCGGGAACGGCAGGCGGTCCTTGCGGCCCTTGTGCTCGATCTCGATCCAGCCCTCCTCGATGTCGATGTTCGGCTGGCCGTACTCGCCCATGGTGCCGAGCTTGACGAGGTGGCAGTCGGGGGCGAAGTCCTTGATCGCCCACAGCACGTTCAGGGTGCCCTCGACGTTGTTGCGGTGGTTCTCGATCGCGTGCTCGCGGTCGATCATCGAGTACGGGGCGGAGCGGTGCTCGGCGAAGTGCACGAACGACTCCGGCTGGATCTCCTGGAAGACCGACGCGACGGCGTCGTAGTCGGTGAGGTCCGCGATGCGCACCTCGATGTCCTTGCCGGAGACCTCCTTCCACGCCGCGACCCGCTCCTCGAGCGGCAGGATGGGGGTGACGGAGTTCGAGCCGAGCTCCACGTCGATCTCGCGTCGCACCAGGTTGTCCACGATCGTCACGTCGTGGCCCTTCTGCGAGAGGTACAGGGCGGTGGGCCAGCCGCAGAACCCATCTCCACCGGCGACGACGATCTTCATGGGGCAAGTCCTCCAATAGTCCAGGTCCCCGGATCCCGTGGGGCACGGGCGCCGGGTGGTGCAATACCGTGTGCAGTCTTAACGTAGTGCAGGTCAGGCGACGCTCAAAGATGTGGGACGGCCGCCCGAACAGCAGAGGAACGGACCATGAACACCGTGCATGACGAGGGTCCGGCGGGCCGTCCTCCGAGCCGTCTCGCCACTGTATCCCCCGAGCCCGGGACCGGGCTGGGCGCTCCGACGCCGCGCCCCCTGCCCGACACCTCCCGGCGCGTGCTGGTGATGGGGATCGTCAACCGCACGCAGGACTCCTTCTTCGACGAGGGACGCACCTGGGAGCTCGAGCAGGCGGTGTCCGCGGGGCTCCGCGCCGCGGAGGAGGGCGCCGACATCGTCGACGTGGGCGGGGTGAAGTTCGCACCCGGCGACCCGCTGGACCCTGCGGAGGAGGCCGCCCGGGTGGTCCCGGTGATCGAGCAGCTGCGCCGCGAGCTGCCGGGCGAGGTGCTGCTCTCGGTGGACACCTTCCACGCCTCGGTCGCCCGCGCCGCGCTCGGGGTCGGGGCGGACCTGATCAACGACACCACGGGCCTGTCCGATCCGCGGATGGCCGACGAGGTCGCCCGCGCCGGCGCCTCGCTCGTGCTCACGCACTCGGTCGCGGAGCCGCGCCGTCCCTTCCCCCGGCCCCGCTACGAGGACGTGGTCGAGGAGGTGCGGGACTTCCTCGCCGCACGCCTGGAGCGCGCGCTCGAGGCGGGCATCGCGCGGGAGCGGATCGTGCTGGACCCCGGCCCGGATCTCAACAAGAACACGCAGCAGACCCTCGAGGTGCTGCGGGACTGGGGCGAGTACGCCGCGCTCGGCCTGCCGCTGCTCGCGGCGCTCTCGCGGAAGGACTTCGTGGGCGAGTCGCTGGGCCTGCCGAAGGAGGAGCGGCTCGCCGGCTCCCTCGCCGCGGCCGCGTGGACGATCCGCCTGGGCGCCCGGATCCTGCGGGTCCACGACGTGCGGGAGACGGTGCGGATGGTCCGGATGCTCGAGGTGCTCGCCGGCTGGCGCGAGCCGGCGGGACCGCTGGTCCACAACGTCTGAGGGGCCGGGGCCCGGGGCGCTCAGCCGCGGGCGATGCGCAGCGTCTTGATCTCGAAGGGACGGAAGAAGAGCTCGACCGTGCCGTCCTCTCCCCGCGCGAGCGCGGAGCGGAACGCCGGGGCGTCCTCCCCGAAGGGCCGCTCGAGCAGGTCCGTGGCCGTCACCTCGCCGCCCGCGAGGACCGGGTCGAGGGCGAGGGTCGCCGCGGCGCGGGCACCGGAGGACTCGTACAGCCGCAGCACCAGGTCCCCGGAGCGGTCCTCGGCGAGCTTCACGGTCTCGACGATGACGCTCGAGGCGCCCTCCCCGTCGGCCGGCGCGACCGTGACCGGCGGCGCGGCGAGCAGGGACGCGGCCGCGGCGGGAGCGGTGCGCTCGGGCAGGTTCAGCCGGTAGCCCTCCTCGATCGCCTCGGCGATCCCCGCGCCCGGTCGCACGGCGACGCGCAGGGTGTAGCGGCCGTGGTCGGCGGCGGGGTCGGGGTACTCCGGGGAGCGCACCAGGGTCAGGCGGGTCGTGGTGGTGGTGCCGCCGTCGTCCTCGCGCACGGTGCGCAGCACGTCGTGGCCGTAGGTGGAGTCGTTCGCGATCGCCACCCCGTGCTCGCCCTCGGCCGCGTGGACCCAGCGGTGCGCGCAGGTCTCGAAGCGGGCGAAGTCCCAGGAGGTGTTCACCGGGACCGGCCGGTCCACGTGCCCGAACTGGATCTCGCTGGAAAGGTGGGAGGCGCGCAGGTCCAGCGGGAAGGCGAGCTTGAGCGCCTTCTTGCGCTCGCGCCAGTCGAGGTCCACCTCGATCCCGAGGGAGGTGTCGTCCGGGCGCAGCAGGAAGGTCTTCACGATCGTGGAGCCCGCGCCGGTGACGCCGGAGGTCTCCTCGTCGTCGGCGAGCGCGGTCGTGTAGGTGAAGGAGACGCGGACCCCGCCGTCCTCCTCCTCGACCTCGGCGGCGGTCGGGGTCTCGAGGTCGCGGACCACGCGGCGGTAGAACTCGTCGATGTCCCAGGCGTCCCAGGCGTTGGGCGTGTCGCGGTGCAGCTGCAGCAGCGCGCCGCGGGCGCCGGGGGCGATGGTCTCGCGTCCGTCGGCCCGGCCGACGAGGGAGACCAGCGCGCCGGAGGCGTCGAGCACCGCGCGCACCGCCTGGTTCTCGAGGCGGACCTCGCCGCCCGCGCGGGTCACGACCACGGCCTCCTGGGCCGGCTCGGGGCGGCCCGCGCCGTAGGCGGGCACGCCGCGGCGCGGCACCGGGGCGGTGTTCAGCAGCACCGTGTCGTGCCCGTCGGCCGCGCCCGCCACCTCACCCTCGCCCTGCCCGCCGGCCGCGGCGAGCGCGGCGAGGGAGCCGGCGATGATCCGCTCGGCCCGTTCGGCGAGCGCGGCGTGCTGGGCCTCGGCCTCGCGGTGCACCCAGGCGATCGAGGAGCCGGGGAGGATGTCGTGGAACTGGTTCAGCAGCGTGTCCTCCCACAGCGCGGCGAGCTCGTCGTGGGGGTAGGGGTGCTCGGCGCGGAGCGCGGCGAGGGTCGCGAGCAGCTCGGCCTCGTGCAGGAGGTGCTCGCTGCGGCGGTTGCCCTGCTTGGTGCCGAGCTGCGCGGAGTAGGTGCCGCGGTGCAGCTCGAGGTAGAGCTCTCCGTTCCACACGGGCGCGTCGGGGTACTCGGCGCGGGCACGCTCGAAGAAGTCCTCGGCGGTGCCGAACTCGACCTTCGGGGAGCCCTCGAGGTCGGCGGCGCGGCGCCCGGCGGCCATCATCTCGCGGGTGGGCCCGCCGCCGCCGTCGCCCCAGCCGAACAGGTCGATGCCGATCGAGGAGCGGCCCTTCTCCTTGAAGTTCCGCTCGAAGTAGGCGAGCTCGGATCCGGTGAGGGAGCCGTTGTAGGTGTCGGCGGGCGGGAAGTGGGTGAACACGCTGGTGCCGTCCAGACCCTCCCAGCGGAAGGTGTGGTGGGGGAAGGTGTTGATCTGGTTCCAGGAGACCTTCTGGGTCAGGAAGAACTCCTGGCCGGCGAGCGCGGCGATCTGCGGCAGCGCGGCGGAGTAGCCGAAGGAGTCCGGCAGCCAGGTCTCGCGCGTCTCGACCCCGAGCTCCTCGAGGAAGAACCGCTTGCCGGCGACGAACTGCCGCGCCATCGCCTCGGAGCCGGGCATGTTGGTGTCGGACTCGACCCACATCCCGCCCACGGGCACGAAGCGGCCGCCGGCGACGTGCTCGCGGATCCGCGCGAACAGCTCCGGGTAGCGGTCCCGGATCCAGCGGTACTGCTGGGCGGAGGAGGCGGAGAAGGTGATGTCGGGGTCGTCCTCGATCAGGGTGCAGGCGTTGGAGAAGGTGCGGGCGACCTTGCGCACCGTCTCCCGCACGGGCCACAGCCAGGCCGAGTCGATGTGGGCGTGGCCGGTGGCGAGCACCGTCAGGGCGGAGGAGCCAGCCGTCGCGGCCAGCGCCGGGGCGAGCGCCTCGCGGGCGGCCCGGGCGGTGCCGGGCATGTCGTCGGGGTCGGCGACGTCGCAGGCGGTCTCGAGCGCGCGGAGGATCTCGTGGCGGCGCGGGCTGGTCCCGGGCAGCTCGTGCATGAGACCGGCGAGGGCCCGGACGTCCTCGTGCAGCTCCCAGATCCGCACGTCGCGGCGGGCGAGGTGGAGCTCCTCGATCGAGTAGAGCTCCTCCTCGGGCACGGTCGCGAGGTCGCCGAGCGGGGTCGGCGCGAAGGTCCAGCCGCCGGCGACCATCGGGTTCGCGGCGCACTCGAGGTAGTAGTCGAGCTCCTCGCCGGGCCGGACGGGGAGGTGCCGGTTGCAGGGGTTGACCGCCTTGACGGGCACGCCGTCGGGCGTGAACACGAGCGCCTCGGCCTGGAATCCGGGCTGGCCGGTGAAGGCGAGGTCGACGATCAGCTCGGGGGCGGAGTGCTCGTCGGCGGCCCAGTCGGCGGGGACGGTGCCGGTCACGTGCAGCCAGGTGGTGGACCAGGCGCGTCCCAGCGGCGCCCCGACCTCGACTGGGCCGTACTCCCGGGCGATCGCCTCGCGCGGCGGGATCGGCTCGCCCTCGAGCCGGTGCGCGGTGATCGTGACCTCGGCCCGCTCCTGGTGGATCCGCGGGACCAGGTGGTCCTGCGTGAACCGGCGGATGCGGGCCTCGGTCAGCTCCCGGTCGTCGAACATGTGGCGGCTCCTTCGGCGCGTGGGGCGGGTCGCGGGGTCTCGTCGGCCCTCCGGCGTCCCGGGGTCTTCCCGGACGCTATCGCGTCAGCGGTGCGCGGCGAGCACGGCGTCGCCGAGGCGCGGCATGATCTCGCGGTGCGCGTCGCAGAAGTCGTGGGAGGTGCCGACGACGAGGGCGAGATCCGCCTCCGGGTCGATCCAGAACGCGGTGCCGCGCATGCCGAAGTGGCCGTAGGTCCGCTCGCTGCCGGTGGTCGCGGTCCAGTGCGGGGACTTGGTGCCGCGCACCTCGATGCCGAGCCCGAAAGGGTTGGGGTCCTGCTTGCCGAAGCCCGGCATGATGCCCACCAGCTCCGGGAAGTGGACGCCGACGAGCTGGGCGTGCACCTCCTGTTCCAGGAGCGTGGGGTGCTGCAGCTCCGCGGCGAGCAGGGCGAGGTCGACGAGGGCGCCGGAGGCGCCGACCGAGGCGGAGCCCTCCCACTCCAGGCCCGTCATCCCCAGCGGGTCCGCGATCCGCTCCTGGACCCAGTCGCCGAAGTCGCGGCCGACGGCGCGCTCGACGTGGCGGGCGGCCTCGTCGATGCCGTAGTTCGAGTAGTGGCGGCGCAGGCCCGGCGCCTGGAGGGTCGCGTCGGACTCGTAGAAGCAGCCGGAGGCGTGGGCGAGGAGGTGGCGGAGCGTGGCACCGGGCGGGCCGGCCTCGTCGTCGAGGGACACGCGCCCCTCCTGGAGGGCGAGCGCGGCGCCGAGGCCGGTGAGGGTCTTGGTGACCGAGCGCCAGGGGCGGATCCGCTCGACGTCGCCGCATCGCTCCCGCTCCCCCTCGGGGCCGAGCACGATCGCGGCGGCCTCGAAGCCGAACTCGTCCAGCAGCCCGAGGGCGCTCATCGGCCGGTCCCGCCCCCGGCGAAGCGCTCGAGGATCGCATCGGTGATCCCGGGCCAGATCCGCACGTGGTCGGGGCCGAAGCGCCGCTCGCCGAGGAAGGCGGCGGCGAGGCCCGCCTCGGGGTCGACCCAGAGGAAGGAGCCGGACTGGCCGAAGTGGCCGAAGGTCCGCGGGGAGGAGTGCGCGCCGGTCCAGTGCGGGTCCTTGTGCCCGCGGATCTCCATGCCGAGGCCCCAGTCGTTGGGCTTCTGGCGTCCGTAGCCGGGGAGGATCCCGGCGAGCCCCGGGAACTGCACCGTGCGCATCTCCTCGTGGAGGGCGTCGGAGATCAGGGTGGGCGCGAGCAGCTCGCGGCCGACGACCAGCAGGTCCCGGACCGTGCCGCGGTATCCGGCGGCCGGGGAGCCGTCGACCTCGAGGTCGACGAGGTCGAGCCCCTGGACGACGGTCTGCTCCATCCACTCGGGGAAGTCGTATCCGGTGGACTCCTCGACGTGGGCGGCGAGCACCTCGAAGCCGGTGTTGGAGTAGATGCGGCGGGCGCCGACCGCGCCGACCGTCTCCTCCCCCTCGAAGGGGTAGCCGGCGGCGTGCGCGATCAGGTGGCGCACGGTCGCGCCCTCGGGTCCGGCGGGCTCGTCGAGGTCGACCAGGCCCCGGTCGACGGCGACGAGCACGCCGAGGGCGGCCAGGGGCTTGGAGACGCTCGCGAGGTCGAAGACCCGCCCGGTCTCGCCCTGCTCGTGGAGGGTGGCGCCCGGCGCGGTGACGCCGAGGGCGTGGGCGGCGTCGAGGTCGACGGGGATCGGGGGCGCGGTCTCGGGCTGCACGCGCTCCACTATGGCACGGGAGCCGGAGTCGTGACAGAATCGTGACATGTCCGAATAGTCCGTCTGCCTGCGACGTTGCAGGATCTTGCCCACGAGTTCCACGACCAGGACTTTTTTCCTCTTGTTGACCCTTCCTTGATCTGTGCAGGATGTGGCGCGACGGGCCCGATCCCGGGCACCGCACCACCGCCCGCTCCACCGAGCACGGGCAGAACACGTCATGGGGGAAGACCGATGGACCTCACCATCACACCGAGACCGCGCCGCACGAGAGAGCCGGAGGACGGCGCGGAGGGGCTGCTGCCCCTCGCCCCGAGCCGACGGACCCTGCTGCTGGGGGTGGGGGCCCTCGGCACCGGGCTCGCGCTCGGCACCGGCGCCGCCGAGGCCGCCCGCCCGAAGCTCCGCAAGGGCAGCCGCGGCAGCTCGGTGACGACGCTGCAGAAGCGGCTGAACACGCTGAAGTACTGGTGCGGATCGCCCGACGGCAGCTTCGGCCATCTCACCCAGCAGGCCGTGTTCGCGCTGCAGAAGGCGGCCGGGCTCGGCCGGGACGGGGTGGTCGGCCCGAAGACCTGGTCCGCGCTGGACGCGGGGAAGATCCCGTCCCGCCGGATCAGGAGCGGGCGCGGCTTCGAGGTCGACCTGGACCGCCAGCTCCTCATCGCGACCGCCCACGGCCGGCTCTACTACATCCTGAACACCTCCACCGGGTCCGGGGAGCGCTACTACTCCGGCGGCCGCTGGAAGACCGCGACCACCCCGAAGGGCGACTTCGAGATGTACAGCCTGTACAGCCGCGGCTGGCAGAGCGGCCCGCTGGGGAACCTGTACCGCCCCGGCTACTACGACCGCGGGTGGGCGATCCACGGCTCGAACTCGATCCCCTCCTACCCCGCCTCGCACGGCTGCAGCCGCATCTCCGTGGCCGCGGCGGACATGCTGTGGAGCCGGAACTGGTTCCGGAAGGGACGGCGCGTGCTCATCCACTGACCCGCCGCCTTCACCTCTCCTGCACGAATCCCTCGCCGGCCCCGCGCCCCGTGCGCGGCGCCGGGGGCCAGGCCACGCGCTACGATCGGAGGGCGTGCAGCCCCGTCGACGGGTCGCTGCCCGCACCTGGCAGCCCAGCGAGAGCGAAGGACCACCGTGGGGATCTTGGATCGGATCGAGCGCAGCCTCGACCGCGGCGTGACGAGCGTGTTCTCGCCCGGTCGCGGGCAGCTGAAGCCCCTCGACCTGGCGCAGGGCCTCAGGCGCGAGTGCGACGACCAGATCCAGGTGCTCGACCGCACCCGGACCCTGGCCCCGAACGTGTACACCGTCTACCTGCACCCGGAGGACTTCGAGCGCTTCTCCTCCTGGCAGGACACCCTCCTCGACGAGCTCCAGCGCGTGCTCATGGAGCATGCGGACAAGCAGCGCTACATGTTCGTCGGCGCCGTCTCCGTCGCCCTCGAGCAGGACGAGGAGGTCCGTCAGGGCCGCTTCGAGACCGAGTCCCGCACCGAGCGCGGCAGCGTCGCCCCGGCGACCGGCGCCGCCCAGGACAGCCCCGGCGGGAGCCCCATCGTCGAGATCGACGGGCAGCAGTACCTGCTCACCGGCCCCGTCACGGTGATCGGCCGCGGCGGCGACGCGGACATCATCCTCGAGGACACGGGCGTCTCCCGGCACCACCTCGAGCTGCGCGCCGAGCCGGACTCGTCCCTGGTCGCCACTGACCTCGGCTCGACCAACGGCACCTTCGTCGACGGCGAGCGCATCCGCACGCCCGTCCAGATGCACGACCGCTCCCTGATCAAGATCGGGCGGACGCGACTGACCGTCCTGCTGCCGGGCTCGACCCCGGCGGCCTGGTGAGCGCCCCATGAGCGAACTGACCCTCGTCGCCCTGCGTCTGGGCCTCGTCCTGGCGCTGTGGATCTTCGTGGTGGTCGTGGTGCTCGTGCTGCGCAACGACCTCTTCGGCACCACCGTCGTCACCCGCTCCAGCCGCGACCCGCGCCGCGAGCAGCGACCGGCCTCCGGCCCGATCGGCGGCGCCGCCTCCGAGGCGGGCGCCGATCCGGCCTCGCTGCGCACCGATCCGGAGATCACCCAGGCCGCGATGGTCGTCACCGCCGGGCCGCTGCGCGGCACCTCGCTGACCCTCGGCTCGACCCCGATCCTCATCGGCCGGGCACCCGAGTGCACGCTCGTGCTCGACGACGACTACGCCTCCAACCGACACGCCCGCGTCTTCCAGCGCGAGGACGAGTGGATGGTGGAGGATCTCGGCTCGACCAACGGCACCCTGGTCTCCGGGCGGCGCATCGAGGGCGCGGTGCCCTTCCGACCCGGGGCGCAGGTGCGGATCGGCCGCACCGAGATCGAGCTGAGACGAGGTCCGCGATGAGCATCGCCCTGCGCTACGCCGCCCGTTCCGACGTGGGCCTGGTCCGCTCGAACAACCAGGACTCCGCCTACGCGGGCAGCCACCTGCTGGTGGTCGCCGACGGCATGGGCGGCCACGCCGGCGGCGACGTCGCCTCCTCGGTCGCGATCGGACGCCTGGCCTCCCTGGACTCCGAGACCCCGGCCTCCGACATCGTCGCGACCCTCGAGGAGAGCGTGCTCGAGGCGAACCAGGAGATCCTGCGCCGCGCACGCGACGAGCCGCAGCTGCGGGGCCTGGGCACCACGATCACCGCGCTGCTGCGCGCCGAGGGCAAGTTCGCCCTCGCCCACATCGGCGACTCCCGCGCCTACCTCCTGCGCGACGGGGAGACCGTCCAGGTCACGAAGGACCACACCTTCGTCCAGCGCCTGCTGGACGAGGGCCGACTCACGGAGGAAGAGGCCGAGCGGCATCCGCAGCGCTCGGTGCTCATGCGCGTGCTCGGCGACGTCGACGCGGATCCCGAGCTGGACCTCTCGCTGCGCGCGGCCCATCCGGGCGACCGCTGGCTGCTGTGCTCCGACGGCCTCTCCGGACTGGTCTCCCTCGACACGATCGACGCGACCCTGAAGGACATCGAGGACCCCGGCGAGTGCGCCGACGCGCTCGTGCAGCTCGCCCTGAAGGGCGGCGGCCCCGACAACATCACCTGCATCGTCGCCGACGTCGTGGACCTCGACGCCCTCCCCCGCGGGGTCGAGGCGCCGTCCACGACCCCGCAGATCGTCGGCTCCGCGGCGCGGAACCGACACCGGCCCACCGCCGCCTCCGGCCCCGCCGCGAAAGCCGCCGCGCTCACCCGCGAGGAGCCGGAGATCCCCTACGAGGACGAGGACTTCTCCGAGGAGGAGCCGCCGCGGCGCAGCCCCTGGCCCGCCGTCGTCGTGCTGGCGCTGCTGGTCGCACTGCTCGGCGGGCTGCTGTGGGGCGGCTACGCCTGGTCCCAGCGGCAGTACTACGTCGGCACCGACGGCACCCGGGTGGTGCTCTACCAGGGCCTCGCCCAGGATCTCGGCCCCGTCTCCCTGTCCGAGCCGCTCGAGGTCACCGACATCGAGATCGAGGACCTCCCCGAGATCACGCGCCAGCAGGTCGAGAGCACGATCAGTGCCTCGGACCGCGAGGGCGCCGACCAGATCATCGACCGTCTCGAGCAGGCGGCGGCGGCGAACCGGCCGCCCACGGCCGTCTCCCCCTCCGACGGGGGCGGCGCCTCCGACGTCGGCGGCGCCGAGGAGGGGGCCGCGGACGGCATGGCGCCCCTGCCGACGGCCGGCTCCCCCGACGAGGGCGAGGCGACGTAGTGGTCACCATCGTCTCCTACACCGCACGGCCGCGCCGCCTGATCCAGGCCCTGCTGCTGCTCCTCGCGGTGGCGGTGGGCGTGGGGGCCTACGCCCTGGTGGGGCTGGGCCGCTTCGACGAGCTGCCCGCGAACCTGCTCCAGGTCGGGATCGGCGCGCTGGTGCTCGTCGCCGTGCTCCAGATCGCCGTGATGTGGCGCGCCCCCTACGCCGATCCCGTGATCCTGCCGATCGTGGTGCTGCTGAACCTCCTGGGCGTGACCATGATCGAGTCCGTCCACGCCGCCAACGAGATCTACGGGCTGCGCAGCTCCGCGAGCGCGGACCGCCAGATGCTGTGGGCCGTGATCGGGGTGGTGCTGTGCGTGGCGCTGCTGGTGCTGCTGCGCGACCACCGCTGGCTGCGCCGCTACACCTGGATCAGCGCCGTGGCGGGCGGCGTGCTGCTGCTCCTCCCGCTGGTGCCCGTGATCGGCTCGGCCCGCAACGGCTCGAAGATCTGGATCTCCGTGGCGGGCTTCAGCTTCCAGCCTGCGGAGCTCGCGAAGATCGCCTTCGCGGTCTTCTTCGCGGGCTATCTCGTCGCCCGGCGCGACACCCTGGCACTGGCGGGCCCGAAGGTGCTGGGCATCCATCTGCCGCGCTGGTCGGACTTCGGCCCGATCCTGGTGGCCTGGGGCTTCGCGATGGCGGTGCTCGTCTTCGAGACGGACCTGGGGACCTCGCTGATGTTCTTCGGCCTGTTCGTGGTGATGCTCTACGTCGCCACCGACCGGCTGAGCTGGCTCGTGATCGGGGCGGTGATGTTCCTGCCGCCGGCGGTCTTCGCCGCGACCCAGATGAGCCACGTCCGCACCCGCATCACCTGCTGGCTGGACCCGCTCTCGGGCGAGAACTTCTCCTCCTGCGAGCAGATCAGCCAGGGCCTGTTCGGGCTCGCCAACGGCGGTCTGGTCGGCACCGGCCTCGGGGAGGGACGGCCCGACATGGTGCCGCACGCCGAGTCCGACTTCATCTTCTCCTCCTTCGCGGAGGAGATGGGCATGGTCGGCGCCTTCGCGCTGCTGCTGCTGTACCTGCTGCTGGTCCAGCGCGCCCTCCGCGCGGCCGTCGGCATCTCCGACGGCTTCGGCACCCTGCTCGCCGGGGGCCTCGGCTTTGTGATGGCGCTGCAGGTGTTCGTCGTCGTCGGCGGCGTGACCCGGGTGATCCCGCTGACGGGCCTGACCCTCCCCTTCCTCGCCGCGGGCGGCAGCTCGCTGGTGTGCAACTGGATCATCGCGGGGATCCTGGTGCGCCTGTCCGACGCGGCCCGGCGCCCCGCCGCCCGCCAGGTCGAGGGGACCCTGCCCGGCTCACCCGCCCGCACCGGCCAGGAGGCGATCGCGTGAACAAGCCCCTTCGCCACGTGTGGCTGGTGGTCGGCGTGCTCTTCGTGCTGCTGTTCACCTCCACCACCTACTTCCAGGTCGTCGCCCAGGGCCGGCTCGCCGCCCACGGGCAGAACCAGCGGACCCTCCAGGGCGAGTACGGCCGCCATCGCGGACCGATCGTGGTGGACGGGCACGCGATCGCGACCTCGCAGGAGTCCGAGGACGCCTACGGCTACCTGCGCACCTACGACCCCGGCGCGATGTACGCCCCGATCACGGGCTACTACTCGGTGGTCTACGGCTTCACCGGCATCGAGCGCTCGCTGAACGACACCCTCTCGGGCGAGGCGGACTCGCTGTTCTACCACCGCCTGGCCGATGTCGTCTCGGGCCGCGAGAACCAGGGCGCGAGCGTCGAGCTCACCCTCGACTCCGCCGCCCAGCAGGCGGCCTGGGACGCGCTGGACGGCCGGCGCGGCGCCGTGGTGGCGCTGGACCCGGAGACCGGCGCGATCCTCGCGATGGTCTCCGCGCCGAGCTTCGACCCCAACGAGCTCGCCTCCCACGACACCGGCGCGGTCTCGGCCGCCTGGTCCTCGCTGAACGAGGACCCCGAGCGGCCGCTGACCAACCGTGCGATCGGCGGGGACCTCTACCCGCCCGGCTCGGCTTTCAAGCTCGTCACGGCCTCCGCGGCGCTCGAGACCGGCGACTACACCGCCGAGTCGGTGATCCCCGGACCCGGGAAGTACGAGCTGCCGAACTCCTCGTCGACGATGAACAACTTCTCCGCGGGGCGCCAGGAGCCGTGCGGCCCGGACGACGAGTCCACGCTCGCCGAGGCGCTGCGCCAGTCGTGCAACACCTCCTTCGGCATGCTCGGCGTCGAGATCGGACAGGACCAGCTGCGCAGCACCGCCGAGGAGTTCGGCTTCGGCCAGGACCTCTCGATCCCGATGGGTGTGACGCCCTCCCGGATCGGCGAGGACCTCGACGACGCACAGCTGGCGACCACCTCGATCGGGCAGTACGAGACCCGGGTGACGCCGCTGCAGATGGCGATGGTCGGCGGGGCGTTCGCGAACGACGGCGTGGTCATGCAGCCGCAGCTCGTCCAGGCCGTGCGCACGGCCGACCTCTCCACCGTCTCCGAGCTGACCCCGAAGGAGGTCGGCCAGCCGCTGTCCGCCGCGAACGCCGCGCAGATGCGGCAGATGATGGTGGGCGTGGTCGAGGACGGCACCGGATCGGCGGCGGCGATCGACGGCGTCGAGGTGGGCGGCAAGACCGGCACCGCCGAGTGGGGCGAGGACCGCTCCCCCCATTCCTGGTACGTCGGGTACGGACAGACGGACGAGCAGAAGATCGCGGTCGCGGTCGTGGTCGAGGAGGGCGGATACGGGTCGCGCACCGCGGCGCCGATCGCCCGTGACGTGATGGAGGCGGTGATCCAGCGATGAGGACCGAACCGGGGCTCGTGCTCGAAGGACGGTACGAGCTCACCTCGCTCATCGCCACGGGCGGAATGGGTCAGGTCTGGAAGGGCCGCGACCAGGAGCTCGAGCGCGATGTCGCGATCAAGGTGCTGCGCGAGGAGTACGCCGGCGACGAGGGCTTCCTCAAGCGCTTCCGGGCCGAGGCGAGGCACACGGCCGCCCTCTCCCACGAGGGCATCGCCGCGCTGTACGACTACGGCGAGCTCGACGGGCGCGCCTACATCGTGATGGAGCTGTGCCCCGGCCGTCCCCTCTCGGAGATCATCGAGGAGAACCCCGGCGGACTGCCCGAGAAGCGCGTGGTCCAGCTGATGATCGAGCTCGCCCGGGCGCTGGACGCCGCCCATTCCAAGGGCGTCGTGCACCGCGACGTGAAGCCCGAGAACGTGCTGGTCGACGAGAAGGACGGGTGGTCCATGAAGATCACCGACTTCGGGATCGCACGCAGCAAGGACCAGGCGCGGCTGACGAAGACGGGCCTGGTCATGGGCACCGCCCAGTACCTCTCCCCCGAGCAGGCGATGGGCAAGCAGGCCACCTCCCTCTCGGACATCTACGCCCTGGGCATCGTCGCCTACGAGATGCTCGTGGGCAGCCGCCCCTTCACCGGCTCCAGCCAGGTGGAGATCGCGATGGCGCAGGTCAAGCAGCAGCCGCCGGAGCTCCCGGAGGCGATCGGCGCGGACCTGCGGCGACTGGTGATGATGATGCTGGCCAAGGCGCCCGCGAACCGTCCCCGCTCCGCGGCGGCGGTCGCGCGGATCCTCGAGGCGATCCAGCGCGGGGTCGAGCCCCGCTTCACGACCGGGGCGATCCCGGTGACGCGGGTCGAGGACCACGACTGGACGGGCGAGAACCGGGTGCGGCCCGCCGGCTCCGGGACCGGGGAGCAGGCGCCGCGCCCCGGCGCCTCCCCCACGGGCACGCGCACCGCGGCGATGCCGCTGCCGCTGTCGGGCCGGTCCCGCGGCATCCGGCATCGCTCGGGGGGCTCGGGTCCCTCGGCGCTGTCGGCGGCGTCGGCGGGCTCGGCCCCGCGGCGCGGTTCGGCCCGCTCGGCCCCGTCGGCGAGCTCGGCCCGCTCCAGATCGGAAGAGCG
>NZ_JAKJJW010000034.1:0-37854 GCF_025669985.1 Brachybacterium atlanticum
CCCCGCGCGGGGAGGAGGGCCGTTCGAGCGCCCGGGGCACCCGGGACGACGGCGCCGCGCCCGGAGTCCGCAGCCGCGGGGGCGATCCGGCGCAGCGACGCAGCGCGGGGTCAGCGCTCCCGGGCGAGGTGGTCGAGGGTGGCGCGGAGGTTCCAGCGGGCCGCGTCCTGCAGCTGCTCGGGCAGGTCCGGGCCGTAGACCACGCGCAGCAGCCGGTCGAGGGTGAGCACCCCAGCGGTGCGGGCGCGCCGCACCTGATCGATCCGCTCCTCGCGGTGCGCGATCGTCTCCTCGAGGACGGCGAGCACCTCCAGCGGGGAGTCGACGGACGGGCCGTGTCCGGGGAAGAACGCGCTGATCCGCCCGTCCTCGGCGAGGGCGTGGAGGATCGCGAGGGACTGCAGGTACTCGGTGAGCGAGCCGCCGTGCTCGGGCACGATCACCGTCGAGGAGCCGCCCAGGAGGGTGTCGCCGGTCAGCATACGCCCGCCCTCCACCAGCAGGCCGACGGAGTCGGAGGTGTGCCCGGGCAGGTGGATGACATGTCCGACGGTCCCGTTGTCGCCGATCAGCGTCGCGGGCAGCGGGCGCGAGCCGGGCACGGCGGACTGATCGGCCGCCCACAGCGGCACCTCCCGGCCGCTGCGGGCGGTGAGCTGCCGGGCGAGGGTCGCGGCGCCCGCAGCATGGTCCGCGTGCCGGTGGGTGACCAGCACACCCTCCGGTCGGGCGTCGTCGCCGCAGGTCAGCAGCAGCTCGGCGAGGTGCTCGGGGTCCTTCGGGCCGGGGTCGACCACCCACACCTGGCCCTCGTCGCGCAGCACGTGGCTGTTGGTGCCGCTGAGCGTCATGGGGCCGGGGTTGTCGGCCCGCACCACGATCAGCTCGACCGCCGGGGCATCGGGAGCCCGCTGCCCGAGATGCTCGTCCATCGCGACCCCGCTCAGGCGGTGGGGGCGAGAGACGCGGAGAGCTCGACGACGAGCTCGAGCTCGACCGGAGCGTCCAGGGGCAGCACGGCCACGCCCACGGCGGAGCGGGCATGGCTCCCGGCCTCGCCGAAGACCTCGCCGAGCAGGGTGCTCGCGCCGTTGATCACGGCGGGCTGGCCCGTGAACGAGGGATCGGAGGCGACGAAGCCGGTCACCTTCACGATCCTGACCACCTGGTCGAGGTCGCCCACCAGCGCCTCCACGGCGGCGAGGGCGTTCAGGCAGCAGGTCGCGGCGAGCTCGGCGGCCTGCTCGGCCGTGACCTCGGCTCCGACCTTGCCGGTGCGCGGCAGCGCCCCGTCCACGAAGGGCAGCTGCCCGGAGGTGTGGACGTGGGAGCCGGTCCGGACGGCCGGCACGTAGGCGGCCACCGGGGCCGCGACCTCGGGCAGAGCATGCCCGAGCTCGGCGAGGCGGGCGCGGGTGCGGGGGCTGCGCGCCGGGACGTCGTCGGTCATCGGCTCAGCCCTCGCCCCGGGGGCGCTTGAGGTAGGCGACCAGGTTCTCCGGGTTCGGCCCCGGCACGACCTGGACCAGCTCCCAGCCCTCGTCGCCGTAGTTGTCCAGGATCTGCTTGGTCGCGTGGATCAGCAGCGGGACGGTCAGGTACTCCCAGCGGGTGAGTGTGCTCATGGGACGAGCCTACCCGGGGAGCCCGGTCCGAGGAGGTCAGCCGCCGACGGCCTGCTGCTCGGCACGCCGCAGCAGCGCAGACCAGTCGCTGACGTGCGGGTGGCGGCGCAGCAGACGTCGCCGCTCCCGCTCGGTCATGCCGCCCCAGACGCCGAAGTCGACGCGGTTGTCGAGCGCGTCGGCCAGGCACTCGGTGCGCACCGGGCACGCGCCGCAGGCCGCCTTGACGGCGTGCTGCTCCGCGCCCTGCACGAAGAACCCGTCGGGATCCATCGTCACGCAGGCGCCGCGGGCGGCCCAGCTGCTGTCGCCGGTGAAGGCGCTTCCCCCGATGGTCATTCTCCATCCCCTTCCGTCTTCCGGATCGACCTTGATCCGTTCCTCGCCCCACTGTATGGAGACGGTCGCCACATGGCAAAACGCGCGATGCTCCATGACGGCGGCCGGAGCCCGTGCTAACGCGCACATGAGCCCGTCGCGCCGGGGCAGGTCACGGCGCGGCATCGGCTTCGTGAAGATTCCGCGCGCGCGGCCTGCCTGATGGCCGCTCCGGGGAGGGTCGCCGTACTGTAGTTCCATGGCCCGCACCTCGCCCGCGTCCAGCTCGGGACGCTCCCTGCCCGTCGCCCTGGCGCAGACCGTCTACCTGCTGCTGGGGCTCCTCGCCGTCTCGGCCCTCGCCGGCGTCCTGCTCGCGGCGTTCTTCCTCCCCGCGGTCTCGGCGACCTCGGCCGTCGCCGAGGACGGGGTGGACCTCTTCGAGTCCTACCCCAGCGAGCTCGAGGTCGAACCGCTGAACGAGGCCAGTCGCATCGAGGCGGCCGACGGGTCGCTGCTGGCGACCTTCTACACCGAGAACCGCATCATGGTGCCGATCGAGGAGATCTCGCCCCACATGCAGAACGCGGTGATCGCGGTCGAGGACCGCCGCTTCTACGAGCACGGCGGCGTGGACCCCAAGGGCCTGGTCCGCGCCTTCGCCTCGAACGCCGCGGGCGGCGCGACGCAGGGCGGCTCGACCCTCACCCAGCAGTACGTGAAGAACGCGCTGCTCATGGACGCCGTGCAGCGCGGCGACCAGGAGGACCAGCTCGCCGCGACAGAGCAGAGCTACGGCCGCAAGCTGCGCGAGGCGAAGCTCGCGATCTCGCTCGAGAAGCAGTGGAGCAAGGACGAGATCCTCAACGCCTACCTGAACGTTGCGCAGTTCGGCCCCTCCCAGTACGGCGTCGAGACAGGCTCGCGCCACTACTTCTCCAAGAGCGCGAAGGACCTCAACCCCGGCGAGGCCGCCCTCCTGGCCGGCATCACCAACGGCCCGAACCAGTACGACCCGGTCGCTCACCCCGAGGCGGGCGAGAAGCGCCGCAACGAGGTGCTCGCGGACATGAAGCGCGAGGGCTTCGTGACCGAGGAGGAGTACGAGCAGTACACCTCCCAGCCCGTCGAGGAGATGCTGCAGATCCAGAACGTGCGGGCCGGCTGCGCCGACGCCGGCACGAGCGGGTTCTTCTGCGACTACGTCACGCGCTCCCTGCTGAACGACCCGAACTTCGCCCCCACCTACGAGGAGCGGCGCAAGCTTCTCTACGGCGGCGGGCTCACGATCAGGACCACGCTGGACCCGAACACGCAGGCCGCGGCGGTTGACATCCTCCAGCGCAAGGTCCCCGGCGACTCCCAGCACGGCTTCGGCCACTCGATCGTCACCGTCGAGCCGGGCACCGGCAAGATCCTCACGATGGCGGAGAACCGCACCTTCAACCCGCACGAGGACGTCCAGCCCGGCGAGACCGCGATCAACTACAACGTGCCGCAGGCCCTCGGCGGCGGCAACGGTTTCCCCGTCGGCTCGACCTTCAAGCCCTTCGTGCTGCAGGAATGGCTCGAGACCGGGCACAGCATCGATGACCGCGTGAGCACCCGACGCGAGGTGATGAAGTCCTTCCCCGCGGAGTGCCTGGACAGGGGTCGCTGGTACGAGGCGGGCGGATACGACCCGGACAACGCGGTCTCCGTGCCGATCGCACCGATGGAGTCGGTGCTGAACTCCACCAAGTTCTCGATCAACACCAGCTACGCGAACATGTCCCGTCAGCTCGACCTGTGCAGCATCGCGGAGGGGGCGCGCGACATCGGCGTCGTCCCCGCCCGGTACAACCCCTTCGACAAGGCGACCTGGGAGACGAGCGTGGCCGAGCTCTACGGCACGGAGCTCGCTCCTTCCGCCGTCGTGCTCGGCCAGCTGCAGATCTCCGCGCTGGACATGGCCGCGTCCTACGCGACGTATGCTGCCGGCGGCACCTACTGCAAGCCGCAGGCGATCACCGAGGTCGTCGACCGCAACGGCGAGGCGATGGAGATCTCCGGCGCCGAGTGCCACCAGGCCGTCGAGAAGGAGGTCGCCGACACGATGGCCTGGGTGCTCCAGCAGGACCTCGAGGACCCGCGCGCCACCGGCAAGGGCAAGACCATCCCCGGCCATGCCGCAGGAGGCAAGACCGGCACCTCGACGTCCCAGTTCCACACCTGGTACGTCGGCTTCACCCGCCAGATGTCCACCGCCGTGTGGTTCGGCCACCCGGCGACCGACACCCGTCCCGGCGGGTTCGACGTCGACGGCGAGATGCTCCGCAGCGGCAGCGTCTGGGGCAACACGGTCTCCCTGCCCACCTGGCAGGAGTACATGACCAGGGCCCATGAGGGCCTCCCCTCGGAACCCTTCCCCGCCGCCCCGGCCCCGACGGCCAGCGCCGCGGGCGACGCGATCGAGAAGGGGAAGGTGCCCGACGTCGGCGGCATGCCGATCGAGCAGGCCCGCGCCGCGCTCGAGGCGGCCGGCTACTCCGTGCGGATCGAGCAGGCGCCGCACGACGAGATCGGCGCCGGCCATGCGATCGACACCGATCCCCCGGCAGGCACCGAGCTTCCCGAGGGCCGTCCCGTCGTGATCCGCGAGTCCTCCGGTGAGGAGTGAGGTGAGGCCCGCGCTCGCGGCCGCCGGCGCGCTCGGCGGGCTCGGCCTCGGGCTCGCCGGGGCCACCCACGTCTGGGCACGCCATGTCGAGATCCACCGGTACACGCTGCGCGAGGCCGAGCTGCGGATCCTGCCGCCCGGCGCGCGCACGCGACGTGTGCTGCACATCAGCGACATCCACCTGCTGCCGGACCAGCACCGCAAGCTCGCCTTCCTCGAGCACCTCGAGAGCCTGCGCCCGCACCTGGTGATCGACACGGGCGACAACATCGCCTCCGCGGCCGCGGTCCCGGCCCTCGCCCAGGCGATCGAGCCCCTGCTGCGCCGGCCCGGCGCCTTCGTGATGGGTTCGAACGACATGTTCGCGCCGATGCCGAAGAACCCCGCCCGGTACCTGCTGCCGGATCCGCGGCCCGCCGGGCTCACCGAGCCCCGGGAGCCGACGCTGCCCACCGCGGAGCTCGCCGCACGCCTCTCGGAGCACGGCTGGAAGGACCTGACCAACACCCGTGCCACGATCGAGCTCGGCGGCCTGGAGGTGCGCCTGGCCGGGGTCGACGACCCCCATCTCGAGCGCGACCGGATGCCCGCCCTGCCCTCTCCCGCTCCGCGCACGCCCGAGCACGGCAACGTGCTCCAGGTGGGCGTCGCGCACGCCCCCTACCGCCGCGTGCTCGACGCCTTCGTCGCCGACGGCGCGGAGCTGATCCTCGCCGGGCACACCCACGGCGGCCAGCTCCGCCTGCCCGGCATCGGCGCGCTGGTCACGAACTGCGACCTGCCTCGTCAGCAGGCCCGCGGACTCTCCGACTGGCAGGGCGTGCCGATGAACGTGAGCGCGGGGATGGGCGCGAGCCCGTACTCGAACTACCGTCTGCTGACCCCGCCGGAGGCGACCTTGCTCACGTTGCGGGCCCGGAGGCCCTCGGACGTCGGCTGACCGGCCGGGAGCCTGCTAGAGTTTCTCCTCGGTGACCCGCTCGAGCGGGTTCGACCGGGGTGTGGCGCAGCTTGGTAGCGCGTGCCGTTCGGGACGGCAAGGTCGCAGGTTCAAATCCTGTCACCCCGACCCTCTGGGGAGTCGCGAGATCCATCGATCTCACGACTCCCCTTCTGCGTCGGCCGGCGGTCCGCCCGCCGGCCGCCCGCGGGATCGACGACGACGATGATCCCGCTCCGCACACCACCCTCGAGGCGTTACTTTATCGCCGAATGACCAATCTCGGTCGGGTCGATCGCGCTTTCTTTCGACGACCGTCAGGACACTCGCTGACCCCTCGCGACTCATATCGGCTTGTTCGGACATTTCGCCCCGTCGCCCGGTGACCGACGGGTCGACCAGCGACATCGCCTTACTCGGACATACCGGGCATTCCGCCGACATGAATGACAATGGAGTAGTTATCACGGTGGAATTCATTTCTCGGATCGAACACGCGGCATTTCGGGCGCGACTCGCAAAATCTTCGCAAAGAACTGCACGCCCGACAGCAAATGCACCTGTGGTCTTACATGCCCTCACCCCTACAGTGACCTGCGGTGCCGCCCTTTCCGAGGCGGCTCCCACCGGGCCGCCGCCTCCCCGTCACCGGTCCGGTTCCTTCCTCCGCTTCCCTGGGTGACGGGCGCAGGCTCCGCGGACTCCCCTCAGGTCCGCGGCATATCGACTGCGAGGCGACGGAGAAAGTGATCGCCACCGATGTTCCGCACCGCTCCACGCGCCACGCACCGGGCTCCCGGTCGTGCCGTGATCGACTACCGAGGGCTCGCCGCCCCGGTCGGCAAGGGCGTGGGAGGGGCCGCCGTGATCGGCGCCGTCTCCGCGACCGCCGCCCTCGCCGGCAGCACCTCCGCCACCGCGCAGGCGCCCGCGGCCGCCGCCACCTCCGCCGCGCCGTCCGCCGGGACCGCCGCCGCGATCCCCGCGGCCGTGCCCGCCAGCACGCAGTACACCTCGGTGAAGCTGCGGCTCGGCTCCCGCGGCAGCGCCGTCTCCTACCTCCAGCAGCGTCTGAACGCCCACGGCGCGAGCCTGAAGGTCGACGGCGTGTTCGGCTCCGCGACCCTGCGGGCCGTCAAGAACCGTCAGTCCGCGGCCGGCATCGGCGTGGACGGCGTGGTCGGTCCGAAGACCTGGAACGCCCTGAACGGCGGCTCGTCCTCCGCTCCCGCGGCCGGCTCGTCCTCCTCGCAGCCGAAGCTGCGTCACGGCAGCCGCGGCAGCGCCGTGTCGACCCTGCAGAGCGGGCTCAACGCGCGCGGTGCCGATCTCAAGGTCGACGGCGTCTTCGGCGCCGCCACCGGCTCGGCCGTCCGCTCCCTGCAGTCCGCCGCCGGCATCGGCGTGGACGGAGTGGTCGGTCCGAAGACCTGGAACGCCCTGTACAGCGGCGTGTCGGTCCCCTCCGGCGGCACCGGCGCGAGCTCGGGCACCACGGTCAACGGCAGCGCCATCGTCTCCGCGGCCCGCGCCCAGCTCGGGGTCCGCTACAAGTGGGGCGGCTCCACGCCCTCCTCCGGCCTGGACTGCTCCGGCCTCGTGTACCACGCGTACAACCAGGCCGGCATGAACATGCCGCGCAAGACCGCCAAGGGCTACACCTTCGGCGGGCGGATCATCCCCAAGTCGCAGGCCAAGCCCGGCGACCTCGTGGCCTTCACCGGCAACGACTACGGCCACATGGGGATCTTCACCGGCGGCAACGGCATCATCGACGCCTCCGGCTCGCGCCAGCAGGTCGTCGAGCGCACCATCTGGAACGCCCCGCACGTGTTCGTCACCTACCGCTGAGACGGCAGGAGTCGCGCAGAGGACCATGACGGCCTGCTCGACGCGAGAGCGTCACCGGGAAGGAGCAGGGCGACATGGTGGAGGAGCCCGGTCGGCATCGCCGACCGGGCTCGCCGCGTCCGGGCCGGTTCGTGCCGCGGGATGTGATCCACGTGGCAGACTGGTCGGGTCACGAACTCCCACGTCCCTCAGGAGATCCGGATGCCCGACCCCATCGCCCTCGTTCCGCTGCCCCGATCCGTCGTGTGGTCGGAGGGCATGTGGGAGACGACCGACCCGTGGGAGGGCCTGTCCGTCGGCCTCAGCGAGGACCTGCCGGCGACCGAGTACGCCCTCTCCATCTCCCCGCAGGGCGCGGCGCTGAGCGCCGGCAGCGAGGCGGCCCTGGCCGACGGGCGCAACACCTTCGCCCAGATCGTCACCGGGGCCGACGGGTCGATCCCGTGCGTGACCATCGCGGACAGCCCGAAGCACGCCTGGCGCGGCATGCACCTGGACGTCTCGCGCCACTTCCTCCCGGTCGAGGAGATCGAGACCCTCCTGGACGGGATGGCCCTGCACCGCCTGAACGTCCTGCACCTCCATCTCACCGACGACCAGGGATGGCGCGTGGAGATCAAGGGCTACCCGCGCCTGACCGAGGTCGGCGCGTGGCGGGAGCAGACGCTCGTCGGCCACATGAGCGGGGACGAGGAGTCCTGGACCTTCGACGGCGTGCGCCACGGCGGCTCCTACAGCCAGGAGGAGCTCAAGGGCCTCGTCGAGTACGCGCGGCGCCGCGGGATCATGATCGTCCCCGAGATCGACCTGCCCGGGCACATGCAGGCCGCCGTCGCCGCCTATCCGGAGCTGGGGAACTTCCCCGAGCAGCAGGTGGGCGTGCGCGAGGTGTGGGGGATCTCCGACCACGTGCTCGGCGTCTCGGACCAGGTGTTCGACTTCCTGCGCGACGTGCTCACGCAGGTCGCCGGCATCTTCCCCGCCCCCTACGTGCACATCGGCGGCGACGAGTGCCCCACCGGCGAGTGGGAGCGCTCCTCCCAGGCCCGTGCCCGCATGAACGAGTGGGGCCTGACCCGCGTCTCGGAGATCCAGGGACGCTTCACGACCTTCGCCTCCGAGGTGCTCGCCGAGCAGGGCAAGCGCGCCATCGCCTGGGACGAGGTCCTGGAGACCCATCTGCCCGACGACACCGTGATCATGAACTGGCGCGGACCCGCCGGCGTCGCGGAGGCCACCGCGCGCGGCTTCCAGACGATCGTGGCGACCTCCGACCTGCTCTACTTCGACCACTACCAGGCGGACCCGGCCGACGAGCCGCTCGCCATCGGCGGGAGGACCACGCTCGAGGACGTCTACACCGGTCGCCTGCTGCCCAAGAAGATGAGCGCGGACCAGGAGCGCCTGGTGATGGGCCTGCAGGCCCAGCTGTGGACCGAGTACCTGCCCGACGCCGGCGCCATCCAGTACATGGCCTTCCCGCGCCTGTGCGCCTTCGCCGAGCGGGCCTGGGGCTCTCCCGAGCAGAGCTGGGACGAGTTCCAGGAGCGCCTGCGCGCCCACCTGCCGCGCCTGGACGCCTTCGGGATCCGGTACCGCCCGCTCGACGACTGACGTCTGCGATGCCCACCTCCCACCGAGACGCGCACCCCTACGGCCACTCTGCCGCTGACGTGCGCCGCCGCGACACGCGGCTGCGTCGCACGCGCCGGCTCCGCGCGACGCAGCTGGCGTTCTTCTCCGTGCTCGCCGTGGCGCTGATCGCCGTGGGCGTGTACGCGGTGGGCGAGCTGCGCGAGCCGGTCGAGGAGCCCGGGATGATCGCGCCGAAGGAGATCGGGCCGGACCCGGTCGCCGTGGAGTGCCCCGACGAGGGCGCCGTGCCGCTGCCGCCCGCAGAGGTGACGGTCACCGTGCTGAACGGGACCACCCGCAGCGGTCTCGCCGGCGAGACCGCGAACGAGCTCGCAGACCGCGGCTACGAGACCGGCGAGCCGGGCAACACCCGGAGCGCGAGCGGCCCCGCCACGATCGTCCACGGACCGACCGGCTATCTCGCGGCCCAGTCCGTGCGCGCCCAGCTCGCCACGGCCGACGTCGAGCCCGTGCTGAAGCTCGACGAGGCGAGGGAGGGCACCGACGTGGATCTGCTGCTCGGCGCCGGCTTCACGGACCTCGCGCCGGCGCCCGCGGCCGCCGACGCGCTGGAGGCGCCGGTCCCCGTCCCCGAGGGCTGCTGAGCCAGAGCCCCGCGCGGCGCCGCTCGCCCCGGTCAGTCCTCCCAGTCCCGGCGATCGACCTCGCTCCGCGTCCCGGTCCACAGCGAGATCGCGCCGCCGAAGAGCAGCAGCATCACGATCGTGCCGAAGACCAGCGCGGTGCTCGGCGAGGAGGGCATCAGCCCGGCCAGCACGCTGTTGATGCCGGAGACCTCGGGGCCAGACTCGCCGGCGGCGTCCAGGTCCGGGTCGACGTCGACCGCGAGGCTCGCCTGAGCGGGGATGCCGGTGCTGTCGACCACGTGGTAGGTGATCGTGGAGGTGCGTCCCGAGAAGCCCTCCTCCGGGGTGAAGATCACCGCGCCGTTGCCGCTGACGGTGAACTCGCCCTCCCCCGGGATCACGAGGCGCTTGCCGCGCCCGTCGCGGAGGTCGGCGAGGTTGGTCGCCTCCAGGGCGCTGATCTCCACCGTGGCCGGCTCGAGGGGCTGCGAGCCGCTGCCGGCGGTGTCGTTGCCGAGCACGTCCACGGAGACCGGGCGGCCCGGGGCGGTGCCCGCCTCGTCGTCGCGCAGGGTCGCGACGATCGGCGAGTAGATCGCCGTGAGCGAGGCGCTGACGGGGTTGTCGGCGTAGACGCCGCGGGCGGTGATCGCCACCGGATCGGCCGTGCCCTCGAAGCCCTCCTGCGGGGTCAGGGTGACGGTGCGGGACTCGAGGTCGATCCGCCAGGTGCCCTGGTCGGGGACCGTCAGGGTCGTCCCGTCGGCCGAGACGTCGGCCCCGTCGGGGGCGTCGGCGGCGTCGAAGCGCAGCGAGTCCGAGCGCACGTCACGGATGCCGGTGCTGAGGTCGAAGACGATCTCCGTGCCGGGCAGGGCCGCCTGCTGCCGGGAGAAGAGCACGGGATAGGCGGTGCTCAGCAGCGCGGTCGCGGCCGTCGCGCCCTCGCCGTCCCCGCCGGTGATGCCCATCGGCGCGACCAGGCGCACCTGGTCGCTCTCCGGGGCGAAGCGGACCGTGGCCGTGGCGCGGTCCAGCGTCCACACGCCCACGTCCCGCTCGGTCACGCGGGTGCCGTCGGCGGAGGCCTCGTAGGCCGCCTGGTCGCCGAGGGGCTCCAGACGCAGCGTGGTCGGGTCGACGTTCTGCTGCCCCTCCCCCACCACGAACACGATGTCCTCGCCGAAGGGCGCGGAGCGGTCGAGGTCGGAGATGATCGGGACGGTGAGCGTGACCTGCCCGGCCCGTTCGACGGCGCCCTCCTCGTCCTCGACCACGTAGAGGACCGGGTCGAACTGGCGGCCGAGGCCGGGGCCCGCGGGGGTGTGGGTGAGGCTGCGGCGATCGCTCGAGAGCTGCCAGGCGCCCTGGTCGGGGACGGTCGCGCGGCTGCCGGCGAGGTCGACGGTCGAGCCCGCCGGGAGATCCGCGAGCTCGAGCCGCACGGCCCCGTCCTCGGGCACGTCATCGGGCAGCTCCACGGTCGTGGCCTCCCCGGCGGAGCCTTGCGCGTCGAGCTGCTCGAGCTCGAGCAGCTCGGGCGTGAGCACCACGGGCAGGGAGCGGCTGTCGTGGAGGCCCCCGACGGTCAGGGCGATCGGGGTGCTGGGCCCCTGCACCCCGAGCAGCGGCGTGAACAGCAGCTCCTGGCCGAGCAGCGTCCAGGTGCCCTCCCCGGCGACCGCGATGCTGAGCGAGTCCTCCCCCAGCTCCATCGTCGAGCGGACCGCCTCGTCGAGCTCCTCGGGCACGGCGAGGCGTGCGGAGTCCAGGTCGACCTGGTCCTCGACGTCGTCGGCGACCAGTGCGCGCAGCGGGATCCGCGTGCCCGTCCCGGGGATCATCGAGAGGGTCTGCGTCTGGGCGGGGAACTCGAAGGGGCCGTCCTCCCCGAGCGCAGACGCGGCGGGCGCGAGAGAGACCGCGAGCGCGGCGGAGGCCAGCAGCGCCGCCGAGCGGGTCAGCGGGCGCGGCCCACGCGCGCGCGGGGGACGGAGCGGGGGCTCGAGCACCGGCCCAGCCTAGCAACGGCCGCGGCGCCGGCCCTGGGGAGGCGGCCCTGCCCCTCCCTCCCGGACCCCTCGACCGTAGAGTGACCCCATGGCCGATGCGCGCTCCACCGCCCTGCTCGACATGACCCGCCTGCCGCCGCTCGGGGAGGTGCTCGACCTCGCCGCCGCGCAGCTCGCCGCCTGGATGCCGCAGCAGCGCTGGTACGCGCACAAGGGCGCCGGCGCGCCGCAGGTGGAGGTCGCCGGGTGGGCGCCGCTGCGAATCGCCCCGGATCACGCGACGGTCCTGCTCGTGGCCGCGGTGCATCTCGGCGACGGTGAACGCCCCGCGGCCGGCGGCACGGTGGACAGCAGGCCCGACGGCGCGGCCGACGGCACGACCGGCGCCCCGGACGCCGCTCCCGGCACCGGGTCGACCGGGCCCCGGGAGCCGGACGCCCTCTACCAGGTCCCGCTCGTGCTGCGCCGCCCCGAGGACGCCCCCGCCCCCGAGGAGGGCGCCGAGATCGGGGTGCTCGCGGTCGCCGGCGGTCCGCTGCGGGTGGACGACGCGACGCGGGACGCCGACGGCCGGGCCGCCCTGGTCGCGACCCTCGTCTCCGGCGACGGCGCCTGCGGTCCCGGGCTTTCCCTGGCCTCCCACCGCACCCTCCCCGACTCCCCGCTGCCGCTGGGCCGGGCGATGCGCAGCCGGGTGCTGGCCGGGGAGCAGTCCAACACCTCCCTGATCATCGAGACGGAGGGAGCCTCCCCGCTGATCGTGAAGCTGTTCCGGGTGCTGCAGGACGGGGAGAACCCCGATGCGGTGCTGCAGGGCGCGCTCACCGCGCAGGGCTCCGTCCACGTGCCCGCCGTCGTCGGCGCCGCGACCGTGCGCACCGGCGCGATGCGCACCCATGCCCTCGTCGCCCAGGAGTTCCTGCCGAAGGTCGAGGACGCCTGGCGGGTCGCGCTGCGGCTCGCGCGCGCCGGCGAGGACTTCATCGTCCCCGCCCGGGCGCTCGGCACGACCCTCGCCGAGGTGCACCGCGATCTCGCCGCCGCGCTCGGCACGGTCGCGGCCGACGAGGGCGCGGTCCGGGCCGTGCTCGCGCAGATGCACAGGCGTCTCGCACAGGTCGCCGCGGAGGTGGAGCAGGTCGCCGCGCACCGGGAGCGTCTCGCCGCCCTGCTGGACACGGCCGCGGGCCAGACGTGGCCCGCGATGCAGCGCATCCACGGGGACCTGCACCTCGGACAGGTGCTCGCCTCGCCCGAGCGCGGCTGGGTGCTGCTGGACTTCGAGGGCGAGCCGCTGCGGCCGCTCGCCGAGCGCGCCCTGCCCGACTCCCCGCTGCGGGACGTCGCCGGGATGCTGCGCAGCCTCGACTACGCCGCCGGCGCCGTCGCCCTCGAGCACGGGGTCGACGCGGGCTCCTGGGCGGCCGACGCCCGCGCCGCCTTCCTCGAGGGCTGGGCGGCGGAGGCCGGGACGCCCGCACCCGCGGTGCTCGCCGCCTTCGAGGCCGACAAGGCGGTGTACGAGGCGCTGTACGAGTCCCGTCAGCGCCCCGACTGGCTGCCGATCCCGCTCGGCGCGCTCGAGCGGATCAGCGCACGAGGCGCGGGGGCGGGGTCGGCGGGCTGAGCGCCGAGACCGGGCTGGTGGTGGTGATCGGCGTGAGGGAGCCCGGCAGGAACGGGGCGCTGATGGCCCGCACCGCGACGCGCACGCCGACGATCACCTCGAGCAGATCGCCGTCGGCCCCGCCCCAGGTCGCATCGAGGATCCCGTTCGCCTCCTCGGCGGAGCGGCGGGTGAGGCCGTGGGCCGCGGCGCGGCGCTCGACCGCCTCGAGCAGCCTCGCGCTCGCCGCCTGATCGCGATCGGGCGTTCCGTCGGCCGCGAGGAGGGCGCTGACGTGGCAGAGCGTCTGCAGCCCGTGCCAGGAGCCGCCCGAGGAGCGGTCGCGCTCGGGGCGGTGGTCGCGGAAGGCGATCAGCCCGGGCTGCTGCTCGAGGAGCACGGCGGTCACGTCTTCCAGCAGGGAGCGGATCCGCGCATGGGTGGCGTCCTGGCCCTGGATCTCGTCCGCGGTCCCTCGGGGGAGCGCTGACATCCTCGACCGCCTCTCCCGTCGCGCCGCCCGCGGCGACGTCCTGCTCCGTCACCCGCCCGCGGCGACGTCCTGCTCCGTCACCCGTCCGCGCGGGTGGCGACCAGGGTATCGGCCCCTCGGGGAGCCCTGCGATGGGGAGAACTCCCCATCGGCCGGCGAGCGCCCGGCTCAGCCCTCCTCGACCGGCACGAACTCGACCGGGGAGACCGAGGAGTAGCGGTCCTCTCGGATCGAGACCACGCCGACGCCGCCGATGAACGGGGCGAGCGCCTGCGGGTTCTTGCCGGGGTTGGCGAGGATGACCTGGAAGCCGAAGTGGCGGAATGACTCCATCGCGGCGGTGATGAACTTGCCCGCGCCCTTGGAGAACGCCTCGTCGATGATGATCGGCGCGTAGCGGGGCACCTCCTGCCCGGTGCCGGCGAGCTGGTAGCGCAGCGCCGCGGCGAGGCAGAAGGTGGCCAGGCGCTCGTTCTGACCGCCGGAGAGGGGGCCGCCGGACTCGTGGGCGTGGACCACGGTGCCCTCGGCGTCGACCTCCTCGGCGTGGAAGTGCACGTGCCGGCGCACGTCGAGGATGACGCGGGAGACCTGGTCGTCGCGGGTGCGGGCGGCGCCGATGAGGTCCATCAGGTGGCGCAGGGACAGGAACCGCTCCTCGGCCAGCTCCCGGTCGCGGGAGATGTCGTTCAGCGCCGTGTCCGCCACGGCCTCCTCGAGCGCCTTGCGGAACTCGTCCAGGGCCGCGAGGTGCACGGGCCGCATGGACAGCTGCAGGAAGCGCCCGGAGTGGAACTCGACCTGGGCCAGCAGCGCGTTGATGCGCTGGAGGCGCTTGCGGATCTCGGCGGGCTCGCGCGCGATCGCGGTGGCCAGCGCCTGCACGTCCCCGAGGGTGTTGCCGGTGAAGAACTCGAAGAAGCGGTCCTCGACCTCGGGCAGCTTCTCCTCCTCGATCCGCTGGAGGATCGCGAGATAGTCCTCGATCCCCTCGAGGGTGGGGGCGGTGTCCCCGGCCTGCGCGGGCCAGCGGCGGGAGAACTCGCGCATGGCGGTGCGCATGTCCTCCTCGGCGCGGGAGGTGCGCTTGGTGAGGTCCATCAGCTCGGCGTCGAGGGTGGCGGAGGCGTCCTTGGTGACGCGGTCGATGGTGGACAGCACGAGCGTCGGGGCGATCGCGGCGAAGCGCGCGGCGAGCTCCTCCTCGACCTCGGGGTCCAGGCTCGTCTCGGCGATGCGCTCCTTCGCCTGGGCGAGGCGCTCCTCGGCCCGCTCGGCCTGCTCGGAGGTCTTCCCGGCCGCGCGCACCACCTCGAGCAGCTCCTCGTCGCTCGCGGCGATCGAGGCCTCGACGTCGTCGATCTGTCGGGCGAGCTCGGTGAGGGCGGCGGAGCCGTCCTCCGCGGCGCGGACCATGTCGCGCAGGTTCGCCACACGCCGCGCGACGGAGGCGGCATCGATGTCGTCCCAGGTGACCGCGCTGATCGCCTGGAGGGCGTAGAGCCGCTCACGGCGCCGCTCCCGCTCGACCTCGACGTCCTTGCGGCGGGCCTGCGCCTCGAACAGCGCCTGCTCGGCGCGGGTGCGCTCCTGCTCGAACACGGCGCGCTTGGCGCGGTTGTCGAAGCCGAGCACCCACTGGGAGCGGTCGTTGATCTGCCGGTCCGCGCTCTTCTCGTGCCGGGTGGCGGAGTGCTTGATCTGGCCGGAGCGGAGCACGGCCCGGTTCAGCCGGGTGAACTCCTCGAGGTTCTCGGCGCAGGTGTAGTCCATGCGGGCGGCGATCTCGTGGGAGAGCCAGACGTGGAACTCGCCGTCCTTGACGTCGAGCTTCGCCGCGAGCGAGCGCTCGTCGATGTTCTTCGCGGGGCGGCGCAGATCGGTGTTGACCCGGTTGTAGGAGATCCGACGGCGCAGCTTCGTGCGGTCGATGACCTGGGCGACCTGGCGGTACGCCCGGTCCGGGACGAGGATCGAGCGGGCCAGTCCCCGCAGCGCCTGCTCCGCGGCGGCGGTCCACTCCTCCTCGCCGTCGCGCACCTGCAGCAGCTCGGCGGCGAAGGGCAGCTCGGTCGGGGCGATGCCCACCTCGGCGGCGATGTGGTCGCGCAGCGCCACGTCCTCGGAGTGGAGGTTCGAGGCGCGGGAGGTGAGGGAGGCGAGCTCCTCGCGGGTGCGCTGAAGGGTCGCGCCGAGCTCACGCACGGTCGCCTCCGCCTCCCAGCGGGCGGCGTCGGCGCCCCGCTCCTCCTCCTCGAGGGACTCGCGCAGCTGCGCGACCTCGCGCTGCAGGCCGAGGAACATGTCCTCCCCCGCCGGGGTGCGCAGCTCCACGGTCGCCAGCTGCGAGGCGAACTCGGCGGCCCGCTCGCGGCGGCGCTCCCGCTCCACCTCGAGCCCGGCGATCTGCTGCTTCCAGTCGTCGATCTCCCCGCCGCCGGCGCGGCGGCGCTGCTCCTTGAGCTGGGCGAGGTCGGAGCGCGCCTCGGCCACGTCCTGGGTGAGGCGGCGCTGCTGGGCGGTGAGGGAGTCCCGCTCCAGCTGGAGCCGCCCGGTCTCCTCCCCCAGCAGCCGCACCAGATGCTGGGCGGCGAAGACGTCGATGTCGGCGCGGCGGTCCACCAGCTCGCCGCCGCGCTCGCGCATCGCGGACCAGTCCTCGTGGGTGGTGCGCAGGGTGCGCAGCAGGTCCCGCTGCTCGCGCGCGGTCACCAGGGCCTCGTACACCTCGGAGAGGTTGTGGAAGTTCGCCAGCGCCTGGTCGGCGAGCTCGAAGGTGCGCGGCTCGTCGAGCATGTAGTCGCGCAGCAGCGCGTTGACGTCGCCGAGCTCCTTGGCGGACTGGATCTTGTGCAGCAGCCCGAGCGCCTTCTCGTCGGGGATGCCCAGCAGCTGGCAGAACGCGGCCCGGTACTCGCGGAACTGGCGGAAGGTCTGGGTGCCCGGATGGGCGGCCTCGAGCGCCTTGCCCTCGATCTGGGTGGAGACGAACTGGCGCAGGTCGGTGACGTCCAGGGGCTTCCGGGCGATGACGTAGAGGGACTTCACGTCGGAGTCCGCGGAGTGGCCGGCGTGCAGGAGCAGCAGACGGGAGAGCTGGACCGTGCCGCCGCGGCCGTCGCCGTAGCGCAGGGTGAGCACCGACAGGGTCGTCTTCTCGCGCAGCACCTCCTGGCTGAACTCGCCGGTGGCCTGGTCGTAGTGCATCGCCCAGGCGCCGCGGACGTAGCTGGCGACGGTGCGGCGGTACTTCGAGCGCTGAGGGCCGGCGTCGGAGGCGGCGGCGTTGAACTGGAGCGTGCGCGGCGGGGTGAGCAGGGCGCTGATCGCGTCCAGCAGCGTGGACTTGCCGGTGCCGGGCCCACCGGTGAGGAAGAAGCCCTTGGAGGAGATCGCCAGGTCATGGGTGCCGTGGAAGGTGCCCCAGTTGGAGATCTGCACATGGGTGAGCCGCCACTGCCCCGGGTGCGGATGATCGGGGTCGGTCACCGCCGGCTCGGCGGGGGCGTCCGGCCCGGCCATGCCGGGGAGGTCGAGGACGTCCTCTCCCCGGGTGTTCGCGGCGTCAGTCGTGGTAGGCACCCCGTCAGGGTACCGAGTCCGATCGCGATGCGGGGCGGACCGGGGCAGCCCCGCTCACGGCCGGATGATCCCCACCCCGGCAGTGGTGCGCTCCCCGAGCTCGACCAGCGCCTCGCAGGCCTGCTCGAGGTCGAGGGTGCGAGTGACGAGGTCCTGCGGGCGCAGAGACCCCTCCCGCACCAGGGCGAGCAGCCCCGGATAGTCCGCGGCGGCCATGCCGTGGCTGCCCAGCACGGCGAGCTCCTGGGAGATCACGCGAGGGATCGCGAGTCGCGGCGGCTCCGCGTACAGCCCGATCTGCACGTGCCGTCCGAGCGGGGCGAGGGCGAGCAGCGCCGCGTCCGTCGTCGCCTCGCGGCCGAGCGCCTCGACGCTCGCCGTCGGCCGCTCCCCCGCCGCCTCGACGATCGCCGCGGCCGTCGCCGCCGGATCCAGGCCGCGGGAGTCCACGGTCAGCGCAGCCCCGTGCTCGCGGGCGAGGGCCAGGGCGCCGGGATCGATGTCGACGGCGATCGGCCGGGCGCCGAGCGAGGCGGCGATCATGACCGCCGAGAGCCCCACCCCGCCGCAGCCGATCACGGCGACGGTCTCCCCGGCGCGGAGCCCGGCGCGGGCGGTCAGCGCCCGGTACGCGGTCGCGAAGCGGCAGCCGAGGGTCACGACCGCCTCGGCGGGCAGGTCCTCGCCGACGGGCACGAGGTTGTGGTCGGCGGCCCGGATCGCGACCTGCTCCGCCCAGGAGCCGTCGTGGGTGAAGCCGGGCTGGGTCTGGTCCGGGCAGATCTGCGCGGCGCCCTCGCGGCACCAGCGGCAGCGCCCGCAGCCCTCGACGAAGGGGGTGGTGACCCGGTCGCCGACCCGCACCGAGGTGACCCCGTCGCCGAGCGCGGCGACGCGGCCGACCATCTCGTGCCCGGGCACGCGCGGGAGCGTCACCGTGTCGTCGTGTCCGGCGAAGGCGTGATGGTCGGAGCGGCACACCCCGGTCGCCTCCACGTCCAGCACCACGCCGCCGGGCGGGGCCGAGGGGGCGGGGAGGTCGCGGACCTCGGGACGGAGACCGAACTTCTCGATGACGACGGCGCGCATGGGAGGAGTCTGTCAGCCCCGCGGGTGGGTCGCCTTCGTGCTCACCCTTCGGCACGCCCCTTGCGCCAGTAGCCCATGAAGCTCACCTGCTTGCGGTCCACGCCGAGCTCCTTGACGAGGTGGCGGCGCAGGGTGGTGATCACCCCGGCCTCCCCGGCGAGCCAGGCGTAGAAGGGGCCGTGCCCCTCGGTGGTCTCCCACAGGATCGTCTGGTCGATGTCGACCTCCTCGAACTCGCCCGTCTCGGAGGGCACACCGACGGAGCAGTCCTGGCACAGCTCCGGCCGCTCGTCCAGGAGGCGCCGCACCGCGGGGTCCAGCAGCGTACCGTGCGGGGCGTCGCCTCGGGCGAGCCAGGTCAGCTCCACGTCGGAGCGGGAGAGGACCCGCTGCTCGTCCCGGGCGTCGGGCACCTCGATGAAGGCGTGGCCGGTGAAGCCGGCGGGGAGCGTCTCGAGGATCGCGCAGATCGCGGGCAGGGCCGTCTCGTCCCCGGCCAGCAGCAGGCGCCGGGCGGTGCCGGGACGGAACTCGATCCCGCCGTAGTCGGGGCCGACGAGGCGGCGGTTCGGGCCGAGCATCGTGATCGTGTCGCCCACCTCGGCGGCGGCCGCCCAGCGCGCCGCGACCCCGGAGCCGGGGACGACGGGCTCCTCGAGGTGCAGGACCATGTCGATGTCCAGCTCGGGGTCCTCCCCCAGGTTCCCGGGATGGCCCGCGCCGCGCATCTCGCGGATCGAGTAGGTGCGCATCCAGCCGCGCTCGTCGGTGTCGACCTGCAGCCAGTCGCGATACCAGCCCGCGAAGGCGTCGGGGTCGGAGACGGCGTCGGGGCGCAGCGCGGCGAAGTGGTCCACGCTCGCCTCGGGGCCCGGGATGATCAGCTTGATGCGCACGTCCAGCAGCGGCCCGCCCACGCCGAGATGGCGCAGCTCGGGGCTGGTCAGGGTCAGGCGCACGAGGTTCTCGCCCACCATGGTCCGGGCGCCGACCGTGAGGGTGACGGCGAGCTGCGGGCTCCCCTCGAGCGCGGGGACCAGCACGGGCTCCTCCGAGGCGCGGGCGGCGGTGCGGTGCTGGTCGGTGGCGACGGACATGGGGTCCTCCTCGGACTCGTCGGCCGCGTCGGGGGCGGTCCCGGCGGCGGCCTGGCGTGCGGATTCGGGGTCGGTGCCGTCGGCGCCCCGGGAGGCGTCGGGGGCGGTCTCGGGGGCGGCCTCCCGGCCCAGCGGCAGCACCATCGGGGTGCCGGTGACCGGGTCGGGGGCGATCAGGGCGTTGAGGGCGAAGACCTCCTTGACCATGGCTGAGGTGATCACGTCGGCCGGGGCGCCCTGGCAGTGGACGGCGCCGCGGTGCACGGCGACCAGATGGTCGGCGTAGCGGGCGGCGAGCTGGAGGTCGTGCAGCACGATCGCCACGGTGGTGCCGCGGGTGCGGTTCAGCTCGCTGACCACGTCGAGCACCTCGAGCTGGTGGGTGACGTCGAGATAGGTGGTCGGCTCGTCCAGCAGCAGCACCTCGGTGCGCTGTGCGAGGGCCATGGCGATCCACACCCGCTGACGCTGCCCTCCGGAGAGCTCGTCGAGCAGACGGCCCTCGAGCTCGTCGGTGCGGGTGAGGGCCAGCGCCTCGGCGACCGCCTGCTCGTCCTCGTCGCTCCACTGCGGGAACAGGCCCTGGTGCGGGTAGCGGCCGCGGGTGACCAGCTCCCGCACGGTCACCCCGTCGGGCGCGAGCGGGGACTGCGGCAGCAGGCCGAGCCGGCGGGCGAGCTCCTTGCCGCGCAGGGAGTGGATGTCGGCGCCGTCCAGCAGCACCGACCCCTGACGGGGCGGCAGCAGGCGCGACAGGCCCCGCAGCAGGGTCGACTTCCCCGAGCCGTTCGCGCCGACGATCATCGTCACCTTCCCCTCGGGGAGGGTCAGGTCGAGGTCCTCGACGACGACGCGTCGCTCGTAGGCGAGCTGCAGGTTCCGGGCGGTCAGCTGGGCCACGGGATCACCTTCCACTTCCGGAGGTCTTCGAGCGCACGAGCATCCACAGCAGGAACGGCGCTCCGAGCGCTCCGGTGATGACGCCGGCCGGCATCTCGTGCCGGCCGAAGAGGTTCTGGCCCGCGACGTCGGCCGCGAGCACGAGCACGGCGCCGAGCAGCGCCGCGAGGAGGAAGCTGGGCCGGCCCGCGAGCATCCGCGCGAGGGGTCCTGCGAGGAAGGCGACGAAGGCGAGCGGGCCGGCGACCGCGACGGTGAAGGAGCTCAGCAGCACCCCCACGATCACCAGCGCGATGCGGGTGGCGGGCACGGGCAGGCCGAGGCTGGTGGCGGTCTCGTCCCCCAGCTGCAGGATCCGCAGCCGGCCCACCAGCGCGGCGAGCAGCGGCACGAGCACCACCAGCGAGGCGGCGAGCACGGCGGCGCGAGGCCAGGTGGAGCCGGCGACGGAGCCGACCAGCCAGTGCATCGCATCGCCCGCCTGCTGGGACTCCATCCGGCTGAGCAGGTACTGGATCAGCGCGGTGAAGCCGGCGGCGACCCCGAGGCCCACCAGCACGAAGCGGTCGTCGACCGCGCCGGCGCCGCCGGCCCCCGGACCGCCGGGCCGGTGCGCCCGCGCCACCCACAGCACCAGCAGCGCGGTGCCGAGGCCGCCCAGCAGCGTCCACCAGAACAGGGCCATGCCCTGGGCGTCCAGCACGGCCATCGCCAGCACCGCGGCGGCGGAGGAGCCGAGGGTCACGCCGATCACGTCGGGGCTGGCCAGGGGGTTGCGCAGCAGGGTCTGGAAGACGGTGCCGGACAGGGCCAGCGCCGCCCCGGCGAGCGCGCCGACGACCGCGGCGGGCAGACGGTCGTCCATCACGATGAAGGAGACGCCGGGGATCTGCTCGCCGAGCACGGCCCGCACGGCGAGGTCGGCGTAGACGAAGGGGGTGCCCAGCAGCACCCGGGCGGTGAGGAGCCCCGCCACGGCCAGGACCAGCAGCAGCGGAAGGAGGAGGCGGCGCGAGGTCACAGGGCCACCCGCTTCCGGGTCCGGATCAGCACGAGGAAGACGGGCACGCCGAGCAGCGCGGTCATCACGCCGACCTGCACCTCGGCGGGCGGGGCGATGACGCGGCCGACCACATCGGCCAGCAGCAGCACCACGGGGCCGAGCAGCAGCGAGAGCGGCAGCAGGCGGCGGTGGTCCGAGCCGACGAGCAGGCGCACCGCGTGCGGGACCACGAGGCCGAGGAAGCCGACCGGTCCGGCGAGGGAGACCGCCGCCCCGACCAGCAGCACGATGCCGACGCCGAGCACGACCCGGGTGCGGCCCACGTGGACGCCGAGCCCGGCGGCGGCGTCGTCGCCGAGGGCGAGGGCGTTCAGGGACCGGGCGGCGCCGAGGACGATCACGGCCCCGATCAGCAGGGCGGGCGCGACGGCCGCGAGGTCCCCGAGGTCGCGGGCGCCGAGGGTGCCCACCTGCCACAGCCGCATCCTGTCCAGCGCCCCCTGGTCGAGGATCACGAGGGCGTGGACGAGGGAGCCGAGCCCCGCGGTGACGGCGGCGCCGGCGATCGCGAGGGTGATCGGGGTGGCGCCGGTGCGGCTCGCGGCGGCCAGGGCGTAGACGAGCACGGCGGCGAGGGCCGCGCCCACGAAGCCCGCCGCCATGAACTGGGTGACGCTCGAGAAGGAGAAGAGGTAGACGCCGGTGGCCACGGCCGCGGCCGCGCCGGAGTTCAGTCCGAGGATCCCGGGATCGGCGAGCGGGTTGCGGGTCATGCCCTGCAGCCCGGCGCCGGCGAGCGCCAGGGCCACGCCGACGGCGAGCCCGGCGAGGGTGCGCTGCAGGCGGCTGGCGAGGACCACGTGGTCGGCGTCGGCCGGGTCGAAGGCGAGCGCGGCCTGCCAGGCCGCGTCGAGGGGGACGGTGCGGGCGCCCACCAGCAGGGAGAGCACGCAGGCGACCGCCAGGGCCGCGAGGGCTCCGGCGGTCGCGAGCAGGGTGGGGCGGGCGGGCACCGCTCAGGCCTGGGCCGTCTGCGCGGCCTCGATCACGGAGGGGACCACGTTCTCGAGCGCCCAGGGCAGGCTCAGCACGCTCGCCGCGGAGATCGAGAGGGTCTGGTGGTCGTCGGGGGTGAGGACGAGGGCGCCGCTGGCGACCGCGGGGATCTGGGCGAACAGCGGATCGTCCTGGAAGGTCTCGACGGTGTCGCCGGCGGCGGCCCAGGTGTAGAGGACGTCGGAGACGAGCTCGTCGCCGCGCTCGGCGGACCAGTCGAAGTAGAAGGTGTTCTCGTCGGCGGTGTTCTCGGTGACGACCTCGGCCTGGGTCATGCCGAGCGCGGTGAAGAAGCGCGGGCGGGTGTCGTCGCCGGAGTAGATCGAGATGGTGTGGTCCGTGGTGGACAGGCTCGCGGCGATGAAGGTCGACTCGGCCACGGCCGGGTTCTCCTCGCCGACGGCGGCGAGGTCGGCGGTGAGCTGCTCGGCGAGCTCGGCGGCGGCGTCGCTGCGGCCGGTGGCGGTGCCGACGGCGGTCAGCACCTCCTCCCAGGAGGCGGTGTAGTTCGCGGCGAGCGGGCCGATGGTGGGCGCGATCTTGCTGAGGGTCGCGTACTCCTCCTCGGTGAGACCGGAGTAGGCGGCGATGATCAGGTCCGGGGTCAGCGCGGCGATCTCGTCGGTGTTGACGCCGTCGGCCTCGGAGTAGGTGGTCGGGGCGTTCTCGCTGCCCCAGGAGGCGCCGAGCTCCTCGAGCTTGGCATCGATCCAGTCGGTGGACTGGTTGTCGTTGCCGCCCCATTCGACCAGCGGGAGGCCGACGGGGACGATGTCCAGGGCGAGGGCGGTGTCGGCGTTGACCCAGGAGACGGTCGCGATGCGGGTGGGCTCCGCGGCGATCTCGGTGGTGCCGTAGAGGTGCTCGACGGTCGCCGGGAAGGCGTCGGCCGCGGCGCCGGAGCTGCCGCCCGCGTCGGAGGCGTCGGTGCCGGCGACGTCGCCGCCGCTGCAGGCGGCGAGGGCGGGCAGCGCGAGGGCGGTGAGCACGACGGAGCGGCGCGTGAACGAGCTCGGCATGGGGCGATCCTTCTCTCGGCACCCCCGATCCAGGGGTGAGGTGAGCCTGACCTTATTACGCAACTCTCGCGTCACTCAATTGCCGGGAGCACCTCTGTGGGCCTGCGTCCGGAGCCGCGAGACAACCGTCCCGGTCACAGCCGCGCAGCCCGACGGGAATGCGTCTCAGATCACGCCGTGGATCAGCTCAGATCACGCCGTTCATCAGTCGGTCGACGCCGCCCCGTCCTCGTCGTCCGCGCCGTCCGGATCCTCGGCGTCTCGGGGGTCCTCGAGCCCGTCGACCCCGGCCTGCCGGTACAGGGAGATGAACTCGCGCGCCGTATCGGGCCCGATCATCAGCCGCAGCACCGGGGAGACCTCGAAGTCGTCGCCCTGCTCGTCCAGCAGTCCGGCACGCTGGACCTTCGCGATCGAGGCGCGGACCTCCTTGGCGAAGCCGGCCTCGTCGGTGGAGGTGGTGCGGCGATAGGCGGCCAGCGCCTGCTGGATCTCCGCCTCGGAGACGACGGTGCGCTGGCCACGGGAGGACTGGGTCAAAAGCATCTGGCGCAGCACGAGCAGCAGCACGGAGTCGAGCCGGTTCATGCCGGTCAGACGACGCAGGAGCTTCGGGGCGTCGGGGTCGTCCTCGCTCTGGCGCACGAAGGCGACCTGGGCGTCGTCGTCGACGATCAGCTCCAGGAAGAGGTCGGCGAGCCGGGCCTCGATCGCGACCCGGTCCCGCAGCAGCTGCGCGTAGCGGCCGCCGTCGCGGCGCCCGTCGAGGAAGGGGCCCTGGAGCAGGTGCACGAGCACGCGGCGGGAATCGTCCACGAGCGCGCCGCCGGGCACGGAGGGGCTCGCCTCCTCGCCGGGCGCGTGGTCGTCGGGTTCGGTGCGGTGCGCAGGACTGGTCACGGCCAGACAGCCTACCGGCGCGGGGCGCGACGAGCCGGCGCCCGGACAGTGCGGGGCGCTTCGACCGACTGGCGAGAAATCACCCAAAACGGACATCGATCTGGTGGAATCGGGGTATGCCCGGGCGGGACGGACCGCCTGCGGCCCGCCGAAACCACGAGGAGCCGTCATGTCCGATCTGCCCGTGCCTGCTGTTCTCGCGATCCTGGCGGTCGTCCTGCTGGTGCTGGTCGTGCTCGGCGTCCTCGTGGCGCGCGGCCGACGGGACGACCAGGGTCCGGTCGGCACCGGAGCGACGCAGGGCGGCGCCTCCGCGGAGTCCTCGACCGGCACATCGGCCGCACGGCCGGGCGACACCTCGAGCGATGGACCGACGGTCTCCGACGCGAGTGCCGATCCCGTCGGCCCCTCTCCCTCGTCCGCCGAGGCGACGGGGGCCGCGCCCGCCGGCGCGGTGGAGGAGGACCCGTCGGCACCCTCGGACGCAGCGCCCGTCGACGATGATCCGCGGCCCTGGCGGGAGCGCCATGGCCGCCGCGCCTCGCGTCCGCTGCTGAGCGAGTACTCCGAGGCCCCGACCGCCGAGGAGGAGCTCGCCCCGGCGCAGAACTGGGAGAGGCCCCAGGACGGGGAGGCCGAGCTCCGGCGCTGAGCCTCGCCGTCAGTTGCCGGCACGGGCGGACGACCGCTCCCCCGCCACGCTCAGGACGCGCCCGTCGACGGCTCGGCGGGACACGTCGTGCCGATCGGCTGGTCGAAAGTCCCTCCGGATCCGCCTCGGTCTGGTGGAATCGGGGCATCGCCCTGTGCCGGGACCCCGGTACGGGGCGCGCTCCGCCGCCCGGCGGTGGAGCAGTCGAGCGGTGAGGAGCCGACCATGACCGACCTGTCCACCCCCGTGATCGTCGGGATCATCCTGCTGGTCCTGATCGTCGTCATCGTCCTGATCGTCGTGGGCGCGAAAGCCTCGAAGCGTCGCAAGCAGCGACAGCAGGAGGAGGATCGACGCCGCGCCGCGGAGATCCGCGAGCAGGCCGCCCAGAAGGAGCAGGCCGTCCAGGAGCGCGATCTGAAGGCCCGCGAGTCCGAGATCGAGGCCGACAAGGCCCGTCTCGAGGCCGAGCGGAAGGCGAACGCGGCCGAGCAGGAGCAGCTCGCCGCCGAGCGTCGCCGGAGCGAGGCCGAGACGCAGCGCCAGGAGGTCGACCAGGAGCGCAGCGCCCTCGAGGAGCAGCGCGCCGAGGCGGACCGCCTGGACCCCGATTCCCCCACGCCCCGCGACGGGGACCGCACCGCGCCGGCCGCAGGCGCTGCCGGCCACGACCGCACGGCTGGCGAGCGCATGTCCGACGACCGTGCGGCCGACGGCCGACGCGTCGATGACCGCGCCGCCGACGATCGCTCCGCTCGCGACGACCAGCGCACCTTCCGGGGCGATGAGCGTCCCGTGCAGCGCGAGGACCAGCCCCGCAGCGGGGCCGGGACCGCAGCCGCGGCCGGTGTCGCAGGCACGGCCGGCGTCGCCGCCGGGGCGGCCGCCGCGCATGGCGGCTCGCCGGAGGATCGCGCTTCAAAGGATCGCTCCGCAGTGGCCGACGACGCGTCGTCGCACGAGCGTCCTCACGGCCGTCGCGCCGCTCGCACCGAGCAGGAGCCGCGCGACGACCGGAACCCCGAGGGCGACGTCCGCGAGGGAGGCGTCCGAGAGGACCGGACTCCTGAGGATCGCGCCCCTGTCGACCCGGCCCGCGATGACCGCGGCCACGAGGGCCTGGATCGGGACGGTGCCGTTCGCGACGGCGGGGCCGCCGGGGTCGGTGAGGCCGACCGTCCCGTCGGGGCCGGCGAGGCCCGCCCGACCGACCATCCTGTCGGGGCCGGCTATGAGGGCGAGGCCCACCGGGCCGAGCAGCGCCCGGCTCGCGACGAGTCGATCGACCGTCACGACATCGATCAGCAGGACGTGGCCCGGCACGATGCGGACCGCCGGAATGACCTGAACGATCACTCCGCGGGTCGGCAGCAGGCCGACCCGCAGCACATCGATCAGTCGGCGGTGGACCGCAGCGACGTCGACCGGTCCGACGTCGATCGCGGCGACGCCGATCGTTCCGAGGCGGACCGCCACGACCCGGTCCGCTCCACGGACGAGACCGGCGACCTCGGCCGGGCCGGGACGGAGCACGACGAGCGCGGCATCCGCGACGACCGCGTGGGCGATCGGCCGGCGCGCGCCGAGGACCGCTCGGGCATGGAGCCTCCCGTCGCGCAGGACTGGTCCGGCGGCTCCGCGGACCGGCGCGGCACGGAGCAGGATCGGCTCAGTGCCGATCAGGACCGGCTCGGCGCCGATCGACAGGCCTCGCAGCCCCAGGACGGTCCGGAGTTCCGTCCGGCCGGGGCACATCCGGCGGTTCCGCAGGAAGGTGGTCGCCACCAGGGCGAGTTCCGCCCCCTGGACAGCCGCGACGGTCGCCAGGACGGCTTCCAGACCCAGGAGTCGCGACAGGGTGAGTTCGAGGACGATCCCTTCTTCCGCCAGGAGCAGCAGCTGCGGGGCCAGAACGGCGATCTCCCGCCGAAGGCTCCGGAGTTCGGTGCCCCTGAGGACGGCTCCGTGCAGAACCGTCTCCCGGAGGACGGCATCGACGGCGAGGGCGGGGGCGCACGTCGCTGACCCCTCCTGACCGCGGACGCGACCCCGGCGCCCCTCGGCGCCGGGGTCGCTCCCTGTTCGGGCCCGCATTCGGTCCGGTGCCGCGGATCGTCCGGAGCCGCGTGCCAGACTGTCGGCCATGCCCGAGCGCACGACCCGCACCCGCATGGACGACCTCACGGTCGAGCGGGTGCTGCGCGTGGTCGAGGCGATCCCGCCGGGACGCGTCGCCGCCTACGGGGAGGCGGGCGCGATCGTCGGCGTCGGCCCGCGTCTGGTGGGACGGATCATGGGCACCTGGGGCTCGTCGACGCCGTGGTGGCGCGTCACGAACGCCTCCGGCGACCATCCGCTGCTCGCCCGTGCCCTTCCCCACTGGCAGGAGGAGGGGATCGTGGTGAAGCCGAACGGGCTCGGCTGCCGGATGAAGGACTTCGGCGCGGACCTCGAGCGGCTGCGCGCCGAGGCCGCACCCGCGCTCGCGGAGCTCGAGGAGGAGGACGCATGAGCCCTTCGCTCCGCCGGGCTCACTCCACCGGGACGTCGTCCAGGAAGTAGAACGAGGGGACTCGGGCGGCGTAGTCGTTGCCGTCGAGCTCCCGCCAGGTGACGATCTCGGTGGAGCCCTCGCGCGCCTGCGCATGGCTGGTCGCGAGGAACATCAGCCCGATGACGCTCGCCAGCCCCTGCTCGGCGGGCTTCTCCCGCAGGATGTCCCCGATCGAGGCCTGGCCGGAGCGGCCGCGCACGTCGTTGACGTGGGTGGTGAGGCCGACGAGGTCGATGTCGTTGGTGCGCACGAGGTCCTGGAGCACCTCGACGCTGAGCGAGGTCGCATCGTGCACCTCGGCCTCGGCGGGGGCGCCCGGATCGGTGGGGTCCTTCAGCCGGTGCTGCGAGACGGAGGAGAGCTGGACGCGAGAGAGGTCGAGCTCGAGCGGGAAGGGGGTGCGGGTGGGCACCTCGTCCTTCTGCGCCAGCGCCAGTCCCTGCGCCTCCTGCAGCGCCTCCAGCAGCACCCGGTGCTGGCGGAAGTCCTGCGAGCGCACGAAGCGGGCCAGCGAGCGGTACAGCTCCGTCTTGACGTCCAGCACCTCCTGCGCCGGCTCGTAGAGGTCGCTGAACACGTTGGCGAGGCGCTCGCGCTCGTCCCGGGAGAGGGAGCGGGAGAAGTCCCGCTCGAGCAGACGGTCCACGAGCTCCTGCGTGGCACGGGTCTGCGCAGGGTCGTTGAGCATGCGGAAGAAGGCCGTGAAGGTGCGGCCGACGGTGGACTGCCCGAGCAGGTCGTCCCCGGCCAGCAGCTGCTCGAGGATCTCGCCGCGAGACCCCTCCGGGGAGAGGATCTGCTCGCGCAGGTGCAGGTCCACGGCGCGCAGGTCCTCGCGGTACTGGAGGAAGTCGCCGGAGAGCTCGGCGGCGATCTGCAGGATGTCGCGCAGCCGATCCACCGAGGCCTCGACGCTCGGGAGCATCAGCTCCCCCTCGGCGAGCTCGCGGATCTCCTGCTCGATCCGCTCGCGGCGGCGCTGCAGATCGGCGAGCCGCACGTCGCGGTCCGTCTCCGTCTCCTGGGCGAGGCGGTCGAACTGCTGGATGACCAGCTGCAGGCGCGACTGTGTCGTCGTCGGCCGGTGCTCCTCGAGCGAGGCGATGAACTGGATCGCGTCGATCGTGGCGGGGCTCGGCTCGAAGGTCGTCTCGGTGCGCTGGGGGTCGTCGCGCCGGGTCAGGTAGCCCTCGCGCACCCAGCCGTCGACGTACTCGGCGGCGCTGCGACCGCCGCGCGCCTCGTCCCCGGCGCCGTCGGCCGAGGCGGCCCCGTCCGCCGCGGAGGCCCCGTCGGCCGGGCCCTCGTCGTCGTGCAGCAGCGAGAGGTGCGCGCCCACGCGGGCGATGAGCTCGCTGCGCGGCAGCCGACGGTCGCCGGCGGGGAAGGTGGCCTGGAGGATCGCGAGCACCGCCGGGGCCTTCGTCGCGGCGAGGAGGCGCCAGGTGCTGGCCCGGCGCAGCTGCTCGTAGGCCTCCTTGCGCGCGGACACGGCGTCGCTGCGGCGGTCGGTCCACCGGTTCGGCTCGGTCGTGGTCACGGTCAGCGAGTCTAGCGGTCCGCTCCCCCACCCCTCGCCGAGTGCTGCCTCTGGCCCGTGAACCGGTCCCGGCGAAGGAGGGTCGAGATCCACCGCTCGCCGGCGTCCGGGCAGGGGCAGGCCGATGCCGTCCGGGCAGGGTCAGGCCGGGCTGAGAGCGCGGAGCCCCTCACCCGCTGCCGCGTCGGCGAGCTCGGCGTCGAAGGTCACCAGGACGTCGGCGTCCACCGCGAGGGCCGTGGCGAGGTGGATGGCGTCCGCACTGCGCAGGCCCGCGAGGGCCGTGGCGAGGTGGATGGCGTCCGCACTGCGCAGGCGGTGGGAGCCCCTCGCCGCCGCCAGCAGATCGGCACGGTCGATGTCGATGAGCCCGACGGCTCCGAGCAGCAGGTCGATGGTCTCCGGCGCCGCGACGCCGCGCCGCGACGCCGCGCAGTGCATCTCGGTGTGCAGCAGGAAGGAGGAGACGAGCTCGTCCCCGGCAAGCTGCCAGCCGGTGAAGGCCTCCCGCATCGCCTGCATGCCGGGCTCGTCGATCAGGATCTTCAGCATCGCGGAGGTGTCCAGGTAGACGATCACCGTTCACCGCGAAGATCGTCGAGGACCTCACGGCTGGTGAGATTGTGGGCGACCGGCAGCGCATCCAGATCGACCGCCGTCGTCCCGGTGATCCGGCCGCTCTCGCGAAGGAGGTCCAGGGGCGAGGCGGTGTACGGGACGAGCCGAGCGACCGTCCGTCCGTGATTCGTGATCTCGAAGGTCTCCCCCGCCTCGACGCGGCGGAGGATCTCGGTGCTGTTGTTGCGCAGCTCCCGATGCGGGATGGTGCTCATGGTCCCTCCTTCGACGAGGCCCGACGGACCGATGCGGCTCGGCACCCTCGGTGTAGCAGAGCGTAGCAATGCCGCCCGCTCGACGACAGCCTCCGACTCAGCACTCCGACGCGCCACACCCGCCGAGTGCCCGCGGCGGGCCGACACACCACAGTCGCACTCACCGACTGAAACGGCCCGCCTGATACCGATTGAAACCTGCCTCTCGGTGTCGTCCTGCCCCAGGCCGGGGCCGGCGGGCGGGCTCGGCCGTGCGGACCGGCACGGGACGTGGGTACACTCGACCGTGAACGTTCACGACATCGCCTCGTGTCCGCCCCGCCGACCCAGGAGAGACTCACCGATGAGCACCCCCGCCCCCGAGAGCACGGGCACCCCGCAGGACGCCGCCCTCCCGCCCGCCGACCGCACCGACCGCTGGTGGGAGGACCTCGCCGGCGGCCGCAACCGCCTCCGCGGCCGCGCGCACCTGCACTCCGACGCCCCCGCACTGAACCTCGACGGGACCTGGGACTTCCGCTACGGCACCCGCGCCGACGGCACCGACCTCGGCGAGCCCGGCGAGATCGCCGTGCCGGGGCTGTGGCAGCTGCAGGGCCACGGCGCCCCGCAGTACACCAACGTCGTCTACCCCATCCCGATGGACGTCCCCCACGTCCCGGACGAGAACCCGACCGGCCACTACTCCCGCACCGTCGCCGTCCCCGCCGACTGGACCGACTCCCTCGCCTCCGGCGCGAAGGTGCTGCTGCGCTTCCAGGGCGTGGACTCCGCGGCGAAGGTCTGGATCGACGGCACCGAGATCGGCGTGACCTCCGGCTCGCGCCTGACCCAGGAGTTCGACGTCACCGACGCCCTCTCGGCACCGGGCGAGCACCGCCTGGACGTGCGGGTCGTGCAGTGGTCGGCGAACACCTACGTCGAGGACCAGGACATGTGGTGGGCCTCCGGCATCTTCCGCTCCGTCGACCTGCTGCTGCGCCCCGCCGGCGGGATCCACGACCTCGCGACCCACGCGGACTTCGACCCCGCGACCGGCCGCGGCACCCTCACCGCCACCGCCTGCGACGCGGACGGCGGGATCGTCCCCGCGACGGTGCGGATCCCGGAGCTCGGGATCGAGGCCACGGCCGACGGGACCGAGATCGCCGCCGGCGAGGTCTCCCCCTGGAGCGCCGAGTCGCCGCGGCTGTACGAGGCGAGCGTCTCCACCGACGCCGGCACCGAGACGGTGACGCTGAAGCTCGGCTTCCGCCGCGTGGAGGTGGACGGGGAGATCTTCCGCGTCAACGGCGAGCGGATCGTGTTCCGCGGCGTGAACCGTCACGAGGCGGATCCGGTCGTCGGCCGCACCCAGCACCTGGAGAACCAGGACCTGGACGTCGCGCTGATGAAGCAGCACAACCTCAACGCCGTGCGCACCTCCCACTACCCGCCCCACCAGCGCTTCCTCGAGGTGTGCGACGAGGCGGGCCTGTACGTGATCTGCGAGGGCGACTTCGAGACGCACGGCTTCCACGTCGACTCCACCTGGGGCGAGGACGGCACCGGCGCGGCCGAGCGCCCGGCGGCGGACGACCGCTTCCGCCCGATGCTGTGCGAGCGGTCCGAGCGCTTCGTGCTGCGGGACCGCAACCACGCCTCGATCGTCATGTGGTCGATCGGGAACGAGGCCTCCACCGGTCCGGTCACCGAGGCGATGATCGAGACGGTCCGCGCCACGGACCCGACCCGCCCGGTCATCTACGAGCAGGACTACCGCGCCGAGACCGTGGACGTCTTCTCGCTGATGTACCCCACGCATGACGAGACCGAGCAGATCGGCCGTCGCGCGCTGACCGAGGAGTACCGCGAGAAGCTCATCGGGATGCTGCACCACCTGGGCGTGGACCCGGGCGAGGCGGGCTTCGGCTCCGACGAGTCGCCGATGCCGGCGCTGTCGAAGCCCTTCCTGTGGATCGAGTACGCGCATGCGATGGGCAACGGCGCCGGCGCGCTGAAGGAGTACATGGACCTCGTCCACCGCTACCCGGCGCTGCACGGCGGCTTCATCTGGGAGTGGATCGACCACGGGATCGTCACCACCGACGCCGAGGGCAACGAGATCTACGGCTACGGCGGCGACTTCGGCGAGCGCCTGCACGACGGGAACTTCGTCGCCGACGGACTGCTGCTGCCCGATCGCACCCCGTCCCCGGCGCTGCTGGACGCGAAGCACCACTACTCCCCCGTCGGCCTCGAGGTCGGCGCCGGATCGGCGAGCATCGTGAACCGCTACGCCTTCTCGGACCTCTCCCACCTGCGCGCCGAGGTCTCCACCGACCTGCAGGCCAGCTGGCAGGAGCTCGAGCTGCCGGCCCTCGCCCCGGGCGCGAGCACCGAGCTGGCGCTGCCGGAGGGCGAGCACACCGCGGTGACGGTTCGCCTCACCACCCGGGAAGCCGACGGGCCGGTCCCGGCCGGGCACGAGATCGTCGCGGCCTCGCACGTGGACGCGGAGCGTCTGGCCGCCTCGGTCACCCCGGCCCCCGCCGCGGCGATCGCGCCGCAGCAGGCGGCCGACGGCACCTGGCAGGTGGGGCCCGCGCGCCTGGACGACCTGGGCCGGCTCGTCGGCCTCGGCGAGCTCGCCCTCGAGCACGCGGGGGCGGACCTGTACCGCGCCCCGGTGGACAACGAGCGGGCCCGCACCCGCTACCCGCTCGAGGCACGGTGGAAGCGGATCGGGCTGGACGTCGCCCGCCGCCGCCTGGTCGGGATCGAGGCGAGCGGCGAGCAGCTCGTGGTCCGCACCCGGATCGGCCTGGACGGCAACGCCCTGCACGCCGACGTCACCGAGACCTGGCGCGCCGATGCGGACGGGGTCGAGCTCGCGGTGACCGTGACCCCGTCGGCGCTGTGGCCCGAGGACCTGCCGCTGCCGCGGATCGGCTGGAGCTTCGCACTGCCGGCGGCGCCCGGCGAGGTGGAGTACGAGGGCTTCGGCCCGCACGAGATGTACCCGGACACCGGCGGCGGCACCACCTTCGCGCGCCGCACCGCGAGCGTCGAGGAGCTGCAGGTCCCGTACGTGTTCCCGCAGGAGAACGGCAACCGTGCGGGCGTGGTGCGGGCCGTGCTGAGCGGCGGCGAGGCGGCCTCCGGCCTCGAGCTCACCGCGCCGGAGGGTCTGGGCCTCGCGGTGCGGCCCTGGTCCACCGCGGAGCTCGACGCCCGCGCCCACGACGGTGCGCTGCGTCCCGACGGCCTCACCTGGGTCACGCTCTCGGCGGCGCTGCACGGCGTGGGCTCGGCGGCCTGCGGCCCGGAGCCGCTGCCCCAGCACGTGCTCACCGCCCGGGAGGAGAGCTTCCGGATCCGCTTCGCGCCTGCCGCGCGCTGAGCCTCGCTCGGGCCGGCGGCCACCTCGCGCACCGCGGGGAGGCCGCCGGCCCAGCCACGTCCCGGCCCCAGCCCCGGGTCCCGCCCGGGCACCGGTTCCTACCACCTGCCCCGGGTGAGGGTCGACGATCGCAACCCGCTCGTCACCTCCGGGGCGCCTGAGCCGAAGTGCGGCCCGCTACGCTGGAGCGGGTGCCGCCGCGGCGCCACGACGCAATAGCCCCGCCATACGGGGCAATGAGGGAGAAGCATGACTCAGGGGTACGGGCCGCAGAACGGCCAGAACGGCCAGTGGGGCGCCGACGGCGATCAGGGACAGTGGGGGCAGAACTCCCCGCAGGGGCAGCAGCCGGCTCCGCAGTCGCAGTGGGGGCAGCCCTCTCCCGCGCCGGCCGCCCCGCAGTGGGGTGAGCAGTCGGCGGGCCAGGCCTCGCCCGCCCCGCAGCAGTGGAGCCAGGCCTCGCCGCCGCCCGCCCCGGGCGGGTACCCGGGCACCAGCGGCTACCCCGGCACGGCCGGGGCCGCGTCGACGTCACCCGTCGCCGGGAAGGGCGCGCTGGCCAAGAAGCTCGGAATCGCCCTGCTGGTCCTGTCGGTGCTCGCGGTGATCGCTCGACTGGCGACGCCGATCTTCATGTTCATGATGGCGGCCAACGGCAACCCGGCGGACATGGAGGAGATCTCCGTGGGCATGGGCCTCGGGAGCATCGGCACGCTCCTGGCATGGATCGCGAACCTGATCTTCTCGATCGGGCTCCTGGTCGTCTCGATCATCGCCGCGATCCAGTTCAGCGGTCGTGGACGCACCGGCGCGATCATCGTGGGGGCGACCGTGATCGTCTCGGTGATCCTGTACTGGATCGTCAGCTTCATCGCCGGATTCATCGGTGGTGCCATCGCGGGCGATGCCTACGACATGGGCACGATCTACACCGTCGGCGGCATCGCCGAGCTCCTGCGCGTGATCGTGGTCGCCGCGGCGCTGCTGGTCGGCTCGTACATGGTCATGGCCTGGGGTCGGAAGAACGAGGGCGCCAAGGCCTGAGGGTCGACCCCTCTCCGGGACGGGCCCGGTCTCCGCACGCGCGGGGACCGGGCCCGTCGCCGTCCGCAGCGGCGGCGCTCAGCCCCCGAGCAGCACGGTCTCCTCGTCGGTGCTGACCAGGGCGCGTCCGCCGCTGAGGGGGTGCCAGGCGGTGATCTCCTCGTCGAGGACGAGCTCTTCGCTCACCTCGCCGTCCTCGGCGGTGATCACGCGCAGCCGCTGCGCGCTGCGAGGATCCAGGGGATCCTCCCGCCCGATCTCGTCGAGCACGACGGCGGTGCCTGAGGCGAGGCCGCCGCGCACCTCGGCCTCGGGGTCCTCGAGCGGGAGGGTCCAGCTGTTCGTCCCGGTCGCGGTGTCGTAGGCGAGGAGCTGCCCGGCCTCGTTGGTCAGCACCATCCGGGTCCCGTCGATGCCGATGCGGGCGGTGAACGCCTCGGCCTGCGCCACGCCGTCCCCGCCCGGCGCGATCCATTCCGCGCCGTGCTCGGAGGCGAGGATCTCGCCCTCGATCGTGGTCCCGGCCTCGGTGCCGGAGGCGAGGACGCGGCCCGCCTCGAGCCGCACCGTCCAGTCCCCGGCCGGGGAGGGCGCGGACTCCCACAGCGGTGCGCCGTCGCGGAACGCGGTCGCGGTCAGCGCACCGTCCTCCCCCGCGCAGACGGTGAGCACGAGCGGCCCCTGCTCCTGCACGGACTGCGGGTCGGGCGGGGCCGGGGTCGCCGCGATGCGGCAGTCGGCGTCCGCGGGGGCGAGGACCCGGCCGACGGGGAACCCGGTGGCGGCATCGATCTGCAGCCAGCCCTGGGCGGGGTCGAAGCGCAGCGGCACCGACGGCAGCACCCCGGTCGCGGCGACGGCGTCGAGCGGGCCGGGCGCGGCCTCGGCCCGGGCGGGGAGCGCAAGGCCCGCCTGGTCGGGTCCGCGGGTCTCCTCGGCGTCCATCACGGTCCACAGCGGCTCGTCGGGGGCGGCCAGGTCTATGCCCCGCACCCGGCAGACGTCCTCCTCGCAGTCGCGGACCACGAGCAGATCGCCGTCGAGGGCGAGCGGAGTCCCGGCCACCTCGACGGGTGCGGAGCGGCCGCCGGCCTCGCCGGCGTCGCTCCCCTCGGCATCGCTCCCGCCGCCGAGCTCGTGCACCCGCGTGTCCTCCCCGCTCACCTGGACGAGCCGGGTCCCGTCGGCGGAGAGGGCGAGCACGTCGTCGGCCGCGGACTCGACGTCGCGCGCTCCGGTCGCGGGCTCGAGCAGCTGCGCGGTGCCGTCGGCGCGGCGCACCAGCACGGGCCCCTGCCCGCCGGGGGCGGAGGCGACCGTGTCTCCCTCGCCGAGCGGTGCGATCTCCGCAGCAGCAACGTTCTCCAGCGAGTCGACGCGGGTGGCGAGCACCGCGGGGACGGTGAGGGCGAGGGCCACGATGAGCGCGGGGCCCGCGGCGAGGAGCGTCCGCGTCCGTCGGCGCAGGCGACCGCCGAGCAGTGCGATCAACAGCACGCCGAGGCCGGCCCCGGCGAGCACGCCGGCTGCGAGGCGCAGCGCCCCGAGCAGGAAGTGGTCGCCGAGCAGGGCGCAGATCCCGGCGAGCGCCAGCAGCACCACCGCCAGGCCCAGCGCCGTCGCCGCGTCCGGCGGATGCTCGTCGGCCGGTGCCTGGTCCTCGCTCACCGCGGCTCGCCGTAGTAGGCGCCGGTGGTCTCCTCCCGCAGGGCGTCGAAGGTGCCGTCCTGGAGGGAGGCGCGGATCCGGTCCACCAGCCGCACCACGAAGCGCTCGTTGTGGATCGTGCACAGGGTCGAGGAGAGCATCTCCTTGGCCCGGAAGAGGTGGTGCACGTAGGCGGCGGTGTAGTGGGTGCAGGTGTAGCAGTCGCAGGTCTCGTCGATCGGTGCGAACTGGCGGCGGTAGCGGGAGCCGGTGAGGTTCACGCGGCCGGTGCGGGTGTAGACCGCGCTGTTGCGCGCCACCCGCGAGGGCGAGACGCAGTCGAAGGTGTCGGCGCCGGCGGCGATCGCGACGAAGAGATCGTCGACCTCGCTGATGCCCAGCAGGTGGCGGGGCCTGTCCTCGGGCAGCTCGTCGGTCACCCAGCCGACGATCGTGCCGAGGTTCTCCTTCTCCAGCGCCCCGCCGATCCCGAAGCCGTCGAAGGACCACCCCTCGACGTCCATCGCGCCCAGGTCGCGGGCGGCCTGACGGCGCAGGTCCTCATACTGCGCGCCCTGGATGACGCCCCACAGCTGCTGGTAGGGGCGGTGGGTGCGCTCGTGGGTGAGACGGGCGTGCTCTGCCAGGCAGCGCAGCGCCCAAAGACGGGTCCGCTCGAGCGCCTGCTCCTGATAGCCGCGGGAGTTCATGAGCGTGGTGAGCTCGTCGAAGGCGAACATGATGTCCGCGCCGAGGCCGTGCTGGATCTGCATGGAGATCTCGGGGGTGAAGCGGTGCTCGTCGCCGTTGATGAAGGAGCGGAAGGTGACGCCGTCGTCGTCGACGTGGGCGAGACGCTCCTTCCCCTCACGGACGGCGTCGTCCTCGCCGTTCGCGGTGCGGGCCTTCTCGCCGCCGGAGAACTCGGAGGAGAGCACCTTCTGGAAGCCGGCCCCCAGGCTCATCACCTGGAAGCCGCCGGAGTCGGTGTAGGTGGGGCCGGGCCAGTTCATGAAGGCGCCGAGCCCGCCCGCCTCGTCCACGAGGTCGTGGCCGGGCTGGAGGTAGAGGTGATAGGCGTTCGCCAGCAGCGCCTGCGCGCCGAGCTGCGTCATCGACTCCGGCAGCACGCTCTTGACGGTCGCCTTGGTGCCCACGGGCACGAAGGCCGGGGTCGCGATCGGTCCGTGCGGGGTGGTGATCACCCCGGCGCGGGCCTTCTCACCGTGCCGGGAGGTGATCTCGAAGCCGACGTCGGCCGGGGAGGGCGGCCTCCCCGCCCCTGCGGACGGGGCCGCCGCATCGGGCGGCGACGAGGCGGCAGGCGGCGGAACGGGCTGGTCGGCACGGGAGGAGGTCACCGGGACATCGTCCCATGAGCGACGGCGACCGGACGGTCGATCTCCTGCAGGCCCGCCCCTGTCCGCCATCTCCCGTCCATCTTCCCTGACTACAATCGGCGCGGCCCCGTCACCGGGCCGTGGTCCGGTCCCCGGCGGGCCGTTCCCGCGACCCTCCAGCTCCTCCCGTCAGGAGGCCCGAGTCGGCATGCTGACCGCGCTCCACGCCCTCGCGGCGCTCGCCGCCGCCGTCGTCGTGCTCACGCTCCCGGGCCTGCCGACGGTGCTCGCGCTGCGGCTGCGGCCGCTGACCGCGCTGGTCACCGCCGTCCCCGTCTCCCTGTTCGCGATCACCCTCGCGGCGGAGGCCGGGCACCTGCTGGGCGTGCCGTGGTCGCCGCTGTCCCCGCTCGTGCTCGGCGCGCTGCTCGGCGCCGCCCTGCTGCCGCTGCGCCGCCGACTGCCGGCGCCCGCGGCCGACGGCGCCAGA
>NZ_JAKJJW010000035.1:0-37222 GCF_025669985.1 Brachybacterium atlanticum
TCGCAATCCTGCGCCTACCGCTCATCGCTCCTCCAGATCATCACCACCGATGCAGTGATCATCTGAAACCGCCATATGGGCGGGCACCCGGCTATAGCGCCAGTGAACACATGGGCCCCGGCGGCGGACCCCAGGCGGGGCGTGGCCGGTGGGCGGGGCGGCATGGACCGTGGGGGGCCGGCGCGGCGGGCGTCGGCCCCGCAGGGAGGGCGCTCAGCCCTCGCGGTGCTCGCGGTAGTAGCGGATCAGGCCCGAGGTCGAGGCGTCCTCCGCGGAGATCTTCTCCTCGTCGCCGGCGACGGCGCCGGCGAGGTCCTTCGCCAGCTGCTTGCCGAGCTCCACGCCCCACTGGTCGAAGGAGTTGATGCCCCACACGACGCCCTGCACGAAGGTGATGTGCTCGTACAGCGCGATCAGCTGGCCCAGCACCGACGGGGTCAGCTTCGGGGCCATGATCGAGGTGGTGGGTCGGTCTCCGGAGAACTCGCGGGCGGCGACGAGCGCGCCCTCGGTCCCTTCGGCGCGGACCTCCTCGGCGGTCTTGCCGAAGGCGAGCGCCTTGGTCTGGGCGAAGAAGTTCGCCAGGAACAGCTCGTGGACGTCCTGCTCCCCGTCGACCAGCGCGTGGTCCGGGGTGGCGAAGGCGATGAAGTCCGCCGGGATCACGCGGGTGCCCTGGTGGATCAGCTGGTAGAAGGCGTGCTGGCCGTTGGTGCCGGGCTCGCCCCAGAAGACCTCGCCGGTCTCGGTGGTCGCCAGCGAGCCGTCCCAGCGCACGCCCTTGCCGTTGGACTCCATGGTGAGCTGCTGGAGGTAGGCCGGGAAGCGGTGGAGGTACTGGGAGTAGGGGAGGACCGCGTGGGTCTCCGCCTCCAGGAAGTTCACGTTCCAGATGTTCAGCAGGCCCATCAGCAGCGGCACGTTCTGCTCCGCGGGCGCGGTGGCGAAGTGCTCGTCCATCGCGTGGAAGCCGGCCAGGAACTCCTCGAACACGTCCGGGCCCAGCACGGTGGCGAGCACGGTGCCGATCGCGGAGTCGACGCTGTAGCGGCCGCCCACCCAGTTCCAGAAGCCGAAGGCGTTCCGGGGATCGATCCCGAACTCCTCGACCTTGTCCAGCGCGGTGGAGACGGCCACGAAGTGCTTCGCGACGGCCTCCTTCTCCTGCTCTGCGGTCAGGCCCGCGCTCTCGCGCAGCCCCTCGAGCAGCCAGCTGCGCACCAGGCGCGCGTTGGTGAGGGTCTCCAGGGTGGTGAAGGTCTTCGAGGCGACGATGACGAGGGTCGTCTCGGGGTCGAGGCCGCGCGTGGTCTGGTACGCGTCGGTGGGGTCGATGTTGGACAGGAAGCGCGCCTCGAGGCCGTCCTGGGCGAGGGGCTTCAGCGCCTCGTACACCATGACGGGGCCGAGGTCGCTGCCGCCGATGCCGATGTTCACGACGGTCTCGATGCGCTTGCCGGTCACGCCGGTCCACTCGCCGGAGCGGACCTTCTCGGCGAACTCGTAGACGCGGTGGAGCGTGCCGCGCACGTCCTCGTCGATGTTCTGCCCGTCCACGGCCAGGGCGGGGGAGGAGCCGGCGGGGCGGCGCAGCGCGGTGTGCAGCACGGCGCGGTCCTCGGTGGTGTTGATGTGGGCGCCGGCGTACATCGCGTCGCGGCGCTCCTCGACCCCGACCTCGCGGGCCAGCTTCAGCAGCAGGCGCATGGTCTCGGGGGTGATGAGGTTCTTCGAGAGGTCGACGTGGAGGTCGGCGGCGTCGTGCGTGAAGCGGGCGGCGCGCTCGGGATCCGCGGCGAACCATTCGCGCAGGGAGCCCTCGAGCGCGAGGTCGTGCGCCTCGAGCTCGGCCCAGGCCTCGGTCGTGGTGGGGTCGACAGGAGCAGTGGTGGGATCGGAAGAAGTCATATGGCCATTCAACACCCAGGCACGCTGGGAGGGGACTTCCTGCCACGGGTTCCGCCCCTGGTCCGTCCCGGGTCCGCTCATGGTTGAAAAATCGCCGAGACCGAAGCGTTACCGACAGATGGAATGCAGTTGACATCTGAGGGTGCAGACTAGGTGCGGTACCGCACAACGATGGTGCGGATCACGATCTCTAGCCATCCAGGAGAACCCATGGCCATCTCGCGCCGATCCATGATGCTGGGCACCGCCGCCGGAGGCGCGGCCGCCCTCACCCTCGCCGCCTGCGGGGGAGACGACGGCGGCGCCGGAGCCGGCGGCAGCGATGCCGGTGGCAGCACCGGAGAGCCGATCTACGCGAACACCACCGAGCCCGAGAACCCCCTGCTGCCCGCCAACACCGGCGAGGTCGGCGGCGGCCGCATCATCACGATGATCTTCGCGGGCCTGGTCTACTACAAGGCCGACGGCAGCATCGAGAACGACATCGCGGAGTCGATCGAGTCCGAGGACAACCAGAACTGGACCATCACGATCCGTTCGGGCCTGACCTACTCCGACGGCTCCACCCCGATCACCGCGCAGGACTTCGTCGACGCCTGGAACTACGGCGCGAACGCAGCCAACGCCCAGATCGGCCAGTACTTCTTCGAGCCCTTCGAGGGCTACGAGGAGCTCTCCGCCGAGGACGTCGCCCCCGACGCGACCCTCTCCGGCCTCGAGGTCGTCGACGAGACCACCTTCACCGCACGCCTGGTCTCCCCGCAGTCGGACTTCCCGACCCGCCTGGGCTACTCGGCCTACATGCCGATGCCGCCCTCGGCCTTCGACGACATGGAGGCCTACGGCGAGGCGCCGCTGGCGAACGGCCCCTACAAGCTCGAGACCTGGACCCACGACCAGGAGCTGGTGCTGGTCCCCAACGAGTCCTACGACGGTCCCCGCGCCCCGAAGAACTCCGGCATCACCTTCACGGTCTACCAGGACCCGGAGACGATGTACCTCGACCTGCAGTCGGACAACGTCGACGTCGTCGACCAGCTGCCCGGCTCGGCGCTCGCGACCTTCGAGGACGACCTCGGCGAGCGGGCCGTCAACGCCCCCGGCGCCGTGTTCCAGTCGATCACCCTGCCCGGCTACGACCCGAACTTCGAGGGCGAGGCCGGCGCGATCCGTCGCAAGGCGATCTCGCGGGCGATCGATCGCCAGTCGATCTGCGACAACCTCTTCTTCGGCACCCGCACCCCGGCCACGGACTTCGTCTCCCCGGTGATCCCCGGCGGCGGCGCGACCGACATCCCCGGCGCCGAGGTGCTCGAGTTCGACGAGGCCGAGGCGAAGAAGCTGTGGGAGGAGGCCGAGGCGATCACCCCGTTCAAGGGCCCGCTCACCCTCGCCTACAACGCCGACGGTCCGCACGCGGACTGGGTCGAGGCGGTCTGCAACTCGCTCGCCAACGTGCTCGGCATCGAGGCGAAGCCCACGCCGTTCCCGGCCTTCGGCGAGATGCGCGAGCAGATCCGCGCGCGTGACCTCCTGGGCACCTGGCGCTCCGGCTGGCAGGCGGACTACCCGTCGGCCTACAACTTCCTCGGCCCGCTCTACGGCTCCTCCGCGGCCGACGGCAACGGCTCCAACGACGGCGACTACAAGAACCCCGAGTTCGACCAGCTCCTGGCCGACGGCCTCGCCGCCGAGACCGAGGAGGACGCCATCAAGATCTGGAAGGAGGCGGAGGCCCTGCTCATGCGCGACCTCCCCGTCCTCCCGCTCTGGTACCAGAACACCATCGGCGGCTACTCGACGCTCGTCTCCGACGTGGAGTACGGCTGGGACACCGTGCCGCTGTACCACAACATCACCAAGTGATCTGCTGATCTCCCCGTGACAGCGGGAACCGGCTGCGTCCGGTTCCCGCTGTTCCACGCCCGGCCCCCGGCCGGGCAGTTCCACCGGGCCGCGAGGCCCCTCCTCCATCGAAAGGGAACGACGTGCTCTGGTACATCGGGCGGCGACTGCTGCAGATGATCCCCGTCTTCCTCGGCGCCACCCTGATCGTCTACCTGCTGGCGTTCTACACCTCGGGTGACCCGATCCTCGCCCTGGCGGGCGACAAGCCGATCTCCCCGGCGGTCGCGCAGCAGCTGCGCGAGCAGTACAACCTCGACCAGCACGTGCTGGTCCAGTGGCTGCTCTACCTCAAGAGCGTGCTGACCTTCGACCTCGGCGTCGGATTCAACGGCCGCCCCCTGTGGGACCAGATCGCCGCGGCCTTCCCGACCACGTTCCGCCTCGCGATCATCGCCGTGATCGTCGAGACGATCTTCGGTGTCGCCGCCGGCGTGATCTCGGGCCTGCGCAAGGGCAAGCTGATCGACACCACGCTGCTGATGCTCTCGCTGCTGCTGATCGCCACGCCCACCTTCGTGCTGGGCTTCCTCGCGCAGTTCGTCTTCGGCCTGCAGCTGGGGATCGCCCCGATCAACGTGGGCCGCGACCCCTCCTGGCAGAACCTGATGCTGCCCGGCTTCGTGCTCGGCGGCGTCTCCTTCGCCTACGTGCTGCGCCTGACCCGCACCTCGATCGCGGAGACGGCGGGCGCCGACCACGTGCGCACCGCGACCGCGAAGGGCCTCTCCCGCGGCGGCGTGGTCTCCAAGCACGTCCTGCGCAACTCCCTGATCCCCGTGGTCACCTTCATCGGCGCGGACCTGGGCGCCCTGATGGGCGGCGCGATCGTCACCGAGCGCGTCTTCAACGTCCCGGGCATCGGCACGCTGCTGTTCAACTCGATCAACGCGGGCGAGGCCCCGATGATCGTGTCGCTGGTGACGCTGCTGGTGATCATCTTCCTGCTCTCCAACCTCGTCGTGGACCTGCTCTACGGCGTGCTCGACCCGAGGATCCGCTATGCGAAGTGATGCTCAGAACTCCCGCCGGCCCCGCACGGAGCACTGGGTCGCGCCGCTCGCGGAGACCCCGCTGCAGGAGGTCGACGCGGTCGACACCTCCGGCACCCCGCGCTCCCTGTGGGCCGAGGCCGGGCGCAGCCTGGTCCGCAACCCCGTGTTCGTGATCTCCGCGCTGCTGATCCTGTTCGTGCTCTTCGTCGCCGCCTTCCCGCAGGTGTTCACCTCGCAGGACCCGGGCTTCGGCGACCTCGGCCGCGCCAACCAGCCGCCCGGTCCCGAGCACCCCTTCGGCACCTCCCGCCAGGGCTACGACATCATGGCCCGCACCTTCTGGGGTGCCCGCACCTCGGTGATCATCGGCTTCTTCGCCATGGTCGGCTCGACCCTCATCGGCGGCACGATCGGCGCGCTCGCCGGCTACATCGGCGGCTGGTTCGACGAGGTCATCTCCCGCGTCACCGACATCTTCTTCGCGGTGCCGATGATCCTCGGCGCGATCGTGGTCGCGACCCGCGTGGGCGAGATGAGCATGTGGACCGTGATCGTGGTGCTGAGCATCTTCGGCTGGACCAACGTCGCTCGCATCATGCGCGGCGCCGTGATCTCCACGAAGAGCCAGGACTACGTCACCTCCTCGGTGGCGCTCGGCGCCTCGAGCGGCACCGTGCTGCTGAAGCACGTGATCCCCAACGCGATCGCCCCGGTGATCGTCACCGCGACCGTCAACCTCGGCGTGTTCATCGTCGCCGAGGCGACGCTGTCCTTCCTCGGCGTGGGCCTGCCCACCTCCGCCGTCTCCTGGGGCGGGGACATCTCCGACGCCCGTGACGCGCTGCGCACGCAGCCGTCCATGCTGTTCTACCCGTCCCTGGCGCTGGCGATCACCGTGCTGAGCTTCATCATGCTCGGCGACGCGGTGCGCGACGCACTGGACCCGAAGGCGAGGAAGCGATGACCACGACCTCCGTGAACCCCACCCCGTCCGCCTCCCCGGCCGGCTCCGCGCAGCCGCTGCTGGAGATCAAGGACCTCGAGATCACGTTCACCACCTCGAGCGGACCGGTCAAGGGCGTGCGCAATGCGAACCTCGAGGTGTACCCCGGGGAGACCGTCGCGATCGTGGGCGAGTCCGGCTCGGGCAAGTCCACGACCGCCATGGCGATCGCGCACCTGCTGGCCAAGAACGGCTCGATCACCGGCGGGCAGATCCTCTTCGAGGGCCGCGACATCACCCACGTCTCCGAGAAGGAGATCCGGGTGCTGCGCGGCGACCAGGTGGGCCTGGTCCCGCAGGACCCGATGAGCAACCTCAACCCCATGTGGAAGGTCGGTGCCCAGATCCGCGAGACCCTCGCGGCCAACGGCGTCGCCAAGGGCGCCGAGGCGAGGAAGCGCACCGTCCAGCTGCTCGAGGAGGCGGGGCTCTCCGACGCGGAGCGCCGCGCCGAGCAGTTCCCGCACGAGTTCTCCGGCGGCATGAAGCAGCGCGCCCTGATCGCGATGGGCCTGGCCGCCCGGCCGAAGCTGCTGGTGGCCGACGAGCCCACCAGCGCCCTGGACGTCACCGTCCAGCAGCAGATCCTCGACCACCTCGACCACCTCACCGGTGAGCTCGGCGTGGCGGTGCTGCTGATCACCCACGACCTGGGCCTGGCCGCCGAGCGCGCCCAGCACTTGGTGGTGATGTACAAGGGACAGGTCGTCGAGTCCGGTCCTGCGCTGCAGCTGCTGCAGGACCCGCAGCACCCGTACACCCAGCGGCTCATCAGCGCCGCGCCGTCGCTCGCCTCGCGGCGCCTGGTCTCCTCCTCCCAGCGCGCGGAGATCCGGGAGCAGGCGCAGGAGAACACGCCGGTGCACGCCGAGGACCGCCTCACCTCCCCGGCGCCGGTGTCCGACACGATGGCGCCCGAGTTCGGCTACGCCGAGCCGGACGCCGACGCGGTGATCGAGGTGCAGAGCCTGACGAAGTCCTTCCCGATCCGCGGGAAGGTGCCGTGGAGGTCGACCCCGTTCCTCGCGGTCGACGAGGTCTCCTTCGCGCTGCGTCGCGGCACCACCACGGCGATCGTGGGGGAGTCCGGCTCGGGCAAGTCCACCGTCGCCCAAATGGTGCTGAAGCTGCTCGAGCCCACCTCGGGCCGGGTGCTCTTCGAGGGGGAGGACGTGGCGGACCTGCGGGGCGGCCGGCTGAAAGCGCTGCGCCGTCGCGTGCAGCCGATCTTCCAGAACCCCTACGGCACCCTCGACCCGATGTACTCGATCTTCCGCACGATCGAGGAGCCGATGCGCCTGCACGGCATCGGGGACCCGAAGAGCCGCGAGGCGAAGGTCCGCGACCTGCTGGACAAGGTCGCGCTGCCCGCGGCGATGATGCCTCGCTACCCCAACGAGCTCTCGGGCGGCCAGCGCCAGCGCGTCGCGATCGCCCGTGCGCTCGCGCTGGACCCCGAGGTCGTGATCTGCGACGAGGCCGTCTCGGCGCTGGACGTGCTGGTCCAGGCCCAGGTGCTCGAGCTGCTCAACGACCTGCAGGCCGAGCTGGGGCTGAGCTACCTGTTCATCACCCACGACCTCGCCGTGGTGCGGCAGATCGCGGACCACACCCTCGTGATGGAGAAGGGGAAGGTCGTCGAGCAGGGCACCACCGACGACGTCTTCCACGCCCCGCAGCAGGACTACACCAAGCGCCTGCTCGCCGCGATCCCCGGCGGCTCCATCCCGCTGGCGGGCTCGGAGACGATCGACGTCGAGGCCCCGGAGGATCCGGCCGACGAGACCGGCGGCGAGGGCGACGGTGGCCCGGACGACATCATCGATCCCTTCGCCCAGGCCGGGCACGTCTGAGCCGGTGACCGGGGGCCGATGACGTCGGACCGATGACAGGGGCGAGGCCCGCGCGGAGAGGATCCGTGCGGGCCTCGCCCTCGTCGATCCGAGAGGTGACGCCTCGCCTCGGCCCTCCCCGCCGCGCTCCTCGCCGGGAAGAGCGCGTCGAAGCTCTCATCCCCGCACCCGTCGCAGAACGCCACGGCCCGATAGACTCGGCGCGGCCCTGGAGCGGGTCGCACCCGCCGTGCGACCGGGCGCTGCTCGGTCCACGCCCCGCCGCGCTATCTGAATCGAGCACCTGCGTATGACCATCCAGCACCGCACCGACCTGCGAAACGTCGCCATCGTCGCCCACGTGGACCACGGCAAGACCACCCTGGTCGACGCCATGCTCACCCAGGGCGGAGCCTTCGGCGAGCGTGACAAGCACGACGAGCGGGCGATGGACTCCGGCGAGCTCGAGCGCGAGAAGGGCATCACGATCCTCGCCAAGAACACGGCGATCCGCTACGTCGGCCCCTCGGCCGCGGCGGTCGGCGAGCCCGACGGCATCACCATCAACGTCATCGACACCCCCGGCCACGCCGACTTCGGCGGCGAGGTCGAGCGCGGCCTGTCGATGGTCGACGGCGTCGTGCTGCTGGTGGACTCCTCCGAGGGCCCGCTGCCGCAGACCCGCTTCGTGCTGCGCAAGGCGCTGGCCGCGAAGCTGCCCGTCATCCTCGTGGTCAACAAGGTCGACCGCCCCGACGCCCGCATCGAGGAGGTCGTCGGCGAGGCCACCGACCTGCTGCTGGGCCTGGCCTCCGACCTCGCCGAGGAGGTCGACGACATCGACCTCGACGCGGTCCTCGACGTGCCGGTCGTCTACGCCTCCGGCAAGGCGGGCCGCGCCTCCACCACCCAGCCCGCCGACGGCACCCTCCCCGAGGAGGAGACCGTCGAGCCGCTGTTCAAGACCATCCTGGAGTCGATCCCGGCCCCGAGCTACGACGACGAGGTGCCGCTGCAGGCCCACGTCACCAACCTCGACGCCTCCCCGTTCCTTGGCCGTCTCGCGCTGCTGCGCATCAAGAACGGCGAGCTCACCAAGGGCCAGCAGGTCGCCTGGTGCACCCAGGACGGCACCACGAAGACGGTGAAGATCACCGAGCTGCTGGAGACCAAGGGCCTCTCCCGCGAGCCGATGACCCGCGCCGCCCGCCCGGGCGACATCGTCGCCGTCGCCGGCATCCCGGAGATCATGATCGGCGAGACCCTCGCCGACGTGAACGACCCGCGCCCGCTGCCGCTGATCACCATCGACGACCCCGCGATCTCGATGACCATCGGCATCAACACCTCCCCGCTCGCGGGCAAGAACGGCAAGGGCCACAAGCTCACCGCCCGCCAGGTGAAGGACCGCCTGGACTCCGAGCTGGTCGGCAACGTGTCCCTGAAGGTGCTGCCCACCGAGCGCCCCGACGCCTGGGAGGTGCAGGGCCGCGGCGAGCTGGCCCTGTCGATCCTGGTCGAGCAGATGCGCCGCGAGGGCTTCGAGCTCACCGTCGGCAAGCCGAAGGTCCTCACCCGCGAGATCGACGGCAAGGTCCACGAGCCCGTCGAGCGGATGACCATCGACGTGCCCGACGAGTACCTCGGCACCGTCACCCAGCTGATGGCCTCGCGCAAGGGCCGCATGGAGACCATGAGCAACCACGGCTCGGGCTGGGTGCGCATGGAGTTCATCGTCCCCGCCCGCGGGCTGATCGGGTTCCGCACCCGGTTCATGACCGAGACCCGCGGCAACGGCATCGCCTCCTCCTACGCCGACGGCTTCGAGCCGTGGATGGGCGAGATCGAGTTCCGCGCGACCGGCTCGCTGGTCGCCGACCGCCCCGGGAACGTCACGCCCTTCGCGATGATCAACCTGCAGGAGCGCGGCTCCTTCTTCGTCGAGCCGACCTCGGAGGTGTACGCCGGTCAGGTCGTGGGGGAGAACTCCCGCAACGAGGACATGGACGTGAACATCACCAAGGAGAAGAAGCTGACGAACATGCGCGCCGCGTCGTCGGACTCCTTCGAGAATCTGGTGCCGCCGCGGAAGCTGACCCTCGAGGAGTCCCTCGAGTTCGCCGGCGAGGACGAGTGCGTCGAGGTGACCCCGGAGATCGTGCGCATCCGCAAGGTGATCCTGGACGCGAACGAGCGCCGTCGCGCCCAGTCCAAGGCGAAGTCCGGGAAGTGACGCGGTGACCAGCACGCAGCAGAGGCCGACGACGGTCGACACGACCTCCCTCGCCGCCCGGCTCGGCCAGGCCGCGATGGCGATCGTGCTCGCGATCGTCTCGGTGCTGCTGCTGGTCACCACCCACCGGTTCGAGCTGACCGTGCTCGGCGCCGACCTCCCGGCCGGGCTCCTGTTCGGCGCCGCCTTCCAGGCCGTGGTGTGCCTGTTCCTGTGGTCCGCGACGGGGACCCGCTTCCCGCTCCTGGTGCTCGGCTCGCTGTGGGGGCTGCTGGCCGGGCCCTTCCTCGGCGAGGGCGCGGGCGGGGGAGTGCTCATGCCCGCCGTGATCGCGGAGCAGACGCAGTACTCCGGCTGGATCGTGCAGGGGATCGGGATCCTGATCCCCTTCGCCCTCGCCCTGGTGATCACGGTGGCGGCCCGCGGCCGGTCCCGGGCTCGCTGAGACCGTGAGCGCCGCCGACCGCCCCGACTGGGCGACGATCCCGAACCTCGTCACCCTCGTCCGCCTCGCGCTGCTGCTGCCGGTGTGCCTGCGCCTGGCGGACGGGCCGGACACCCTCGGCGTGGTGCTGCTGCTCGTCTGGGCCTCGACCGACTGGATCGACGGGATGCTCGCCCGCGCCCTGGACCAGACCAGCCGCACCGGCCAGATCATGGACCCGATCGCGGACCGGCTGGGCCTCGTCGCGATCGTGCTGACCCTGGCCCTCGCCGACCTGCTGCCCTGGGCGGCGCTCGCCGTGATCGTCGTCGTCGACGCGGCGATGGCCCTCCTCGCCACGCGGGCCGCGCTCGGCGGGCGGATCTCCGTCTCCTGGCTCGGCAAGATCCGCACCTTCGTGCTGATGGCCTCGGTGTTCCTGCTGGTCGCGGTCGCCGCGTGGGCGCCCTCGCTGGTGCCGGTCGCGCAGGCGCTGGTGTGGGTCGGGGCCGTGCTGCACGTCGGCTCCGGCGTGGACTACATCGTCAGGGCGCGGCGGGCCCCTGCCGCCGCACCGGCGGAGGGGGGACCTCCTTCGCGGCGATGACCAGGGCCCGCGGCACGCGCACCTCGCCGCGCCGCGTCATCACCTGCACCACCGCGTCGTCGACCAGCGTGATCGTGCCCAGCGCATCGGTCATCGACTCGCCGTGCGGGGAGCGCTCGCGGTCGATCGCATAGCGCAGCACTACCCGTCGCCCCTCGGCGAGGAAGGGCGCCCAGCCGGCGCGGACCCGGTGACCCTCGTGCATCGTCATCCGGGCAGGCTATCCCCGGGCCCGTCGATCCGGCGCGGGGGCCGCCGCAGGCAGGTGTGCATCCTGTCACCTCCTGCTCCGGCACGTCCCGGCGGCGCTCCCGGGCGGGGCCGGGATGAGATGATGGAGGGCGCCCCGGACGGAAGGAAGCCGCACATGACGTACGTCATCGCCCTGCCCTGCGTCGACGTGAAGGATCGTGCCTGCGTCGACGAGTGCCCCGTGGACTGCATCTACGAGGGCAACCGGATGCTGTACATCCAGCCCGACGAGTGCGTGGACTGCGGCGCGTGCGAGCCCGTCTGCCCCGTCGAGGCGATCTTCTACGAGGACGACACCCCCGACGAGTGGGCCGACTACTACAAGGCCAACGTCGAGTTCTTCGACGAGCTCGGTGCACCGGGCGGCGCCGCGAAGATGGGCGTGATCGACAAGGACCACCCGCTCGTCGAGGCCCTGCCCCCGCAAGAGAACCCCCTGGCCTGAGCCGTGGCGCCGACGCACTCCGCCGCCCGCCCCGTCGCACGCGAGGGCCTCGCCGCGCGCCTGCCCGCCTTCCCCTGGGACGCGATCGTGCCCGCCCGCGAGCGGGCCGCGCAGCACCCCGACGGGCTCGTCGACCTCTCCGTCGGCACCCCCGTGGACCCGACGCCCGCCACCGTGCAGCAGGCGCTGGCCGACGCGGCCGACAGCCCCGGCTACCCGACCACGGTCGGCACCCCCGCCCTGCGCGAGGCACTGGTGGACTTCGTCCGCCGCCACCGAGCGGCCCCCGCCGCGCTGGGGGTCGACGCGGTGCTGCCCACCGTCGGCTCGAAGGAGCTCGTCGCGCACCTGCCCTTCCAGCTGGGCCTCGGCGCGGGCGACGTGATCGCCTTCCCGCACATCGCCTACCCGACCTACGACATGGGCGCCCGCTTCGTCGGCGCGAGGCCGCTGCCGGTGGACATGGCGCGCATGGCCGCCGAGGGCGACGCCGCGCTGCCGGACCCGTCCGCCGCGAGCAGGATCCGGCTGCTGTGGCTGAACTCCCCCTCGAACCCGACCGGCGAGGTGCTGGCGGCCTCCCAGCTCGCCGCGCTGCTGGCCTGGGCGCGCGAGCGCGGGATCGTCGTCGCCTCCGACGAGTGCTACGCGCTGCTGCCCTGGACCGTGGACGAGGTCCCCTCGATCCTGGACCCGCGGGTGAACGGCGGCTCCCTCGAGGGTCTGCTGTGCGTGTACTCGCTGTCCAAGCAGTCCAACCTCGCCGGCTACCGCGCGGCCCTCGTCGCCGGGGACCCGTCGCTCGTGGCCGAGCTCGTCGCGGTGCGCAAGCAGGCCGGGATGATGCTGCCCGGCCCCGTCCAGGCGGCCTTCGCCGCAGCGCTCGCCGATGACGCGGCCCCCGCCGCGCAGCGGGAGGTCTACCGGGCCCGCAGGGCTCAGCTCGCCCCCGCGCTCGAGTCCGCGGGCGGGACGATCCACGGCTCGCAGGCGGGCCTGTACCTGTGGACCACCTTCGACGAGGACTCGATGGCCACGGTCGACCGCCTCGCAGACCTCGGTGTGCTGGTCGCACCAGGGATGTTCTATGGTGAGGGGGGAGCGCGGTTCGTGCGCGTCGCCCTCACCGCGACCGACGAGCGGATCGCAGCCGCCGCCCAGCGCCTCGAGCGCTCCTGACACCTCCGGCCCCGCGCCGGGACCGATCCGACCACGCACAACGGAGAGCCCATGGATCACGCCACGACGTCTGCCCACCTCACCCTCGGGGAGAAGTCCCTCGACCTTCCGGTCGTCCCTGCCGTGGAGGGCAACTCCGGCATCACGATCGGTCCGCTCCGCAAGGAGACCGGTCAGGTCACCTACGACCCCGGCTTCATGAACACCGCGAACGCGAAGTCCTCGATCACCTACATCGACGGCGATGAGGGCATCCTGCGCTACCGCGGCTACCCCATCGAGCAGCTCGCGGAGAAGTCCAGCTACCTCGAGGTCGCCTACCTCCTGATCAACGGCGAGCTGCCCACCAAGGGCCAGCTCGACAACTTCGAGGCCCAGGTCGAGCGCCGCACCCTGCTCGACGAGCGCTTCAAGCACCTCTTCGACGGCTACCCGCGCGACGCCCACCCGATGGCGGTGCTGCAGGCCGGGGTGTCGGGTCTGTCGACCTTCTACCAGGACTCCCTGGACCCCTTCGACGAGGAGCAGGTGCGGATCTCCTCCGTGCGCCTGCTGGCGAAGATGCCGACGATGGCCGCCTACGCGCACCGCATCGCGCAGGGCCACGCGCTGCTCTACCCCGACAACCGCCTCTCCCTCATCGAGAACTTCCTGCGCCTGACCTTCGGCTTCCCGGTCGAGGAGTTCATCGCGGACCCGGTGATCGTGCGCGCGATGGAGCAGCTGCTGATCCTCCACGCCGACCACGAGCAGAACTGCTCCACCTCCGCGGTGCGCCTGGTCGGCTCCGCGCAGGCGAACCTGTTCACCTCGATCTCCGCCGGCATCGGCGCCCTCTCCGGCCCCGCCCACGGCGGCGCGAACGCCGCCGTGATGGAGATGCTCGACGAGATCCAGGCCCGCGACATGGATCCCCGCGACTTCATGGAGAAGGTGAAGAACAAGGAGGACGGGATCCGCCTGATGGGCTTCGGCCACCGGGTGTACAAGAACTACGATCCCCGCGCCCGCATCGTCAAGAAGATCGCCGACGACGTCCTCGAGCGCCTCGGCGTGCAGGACGAGCGGCTCGAGCTCGCGATGAAGCTCGAGGAGATCGCGCTGAAGGACGACTACTTCGTCGAGCGCAAGCTCTACCCGAACGTCGACTTCTACACCGGCATCATCTACAAGGCCATCGGCTTCCCCACCGAGATGTTCACGGTGCTGTTCGCCATCGGCCGCCTCCCGGGCTGGATCGCCCAGTGGCAGGAGATGATCCACGACCCGGAGACGAAGATCGGCCGCCCGCGCCAGATCTACACCGGCGAGGCCGAGCGCCCGTACACCGCGATGCAGGAACGCACCGGCACCAGCGAGCTGCGCCTCGCGGATTTGAAGGCGGAGATGGACAAGCAGCGCAGCTGAGCGATCCGGCGGGCCGCCAGCCCCGTCCTGAGGAGCCGCGAGGGCCCGTGCGATCACCGATCGTGCGGGCCCTCCGTCATGCCCGGCGGGGCCGTGCCAGGCGCAGCCCCGGCGCGCCCCTCGGACCCTCCGTCGCACCCGGCAGGCCCTTGGTCCCGGCGGCGATGGACCGACGTCCAGCGGCGGGCCGGCTCGGATCGTGCGGGGACCTTCGACCCCGGTCGACGGCGTCGCCGGTACCTAGCGTGGAGTCATCCACGAAGGGCCCCGCACCGCGGGCCCGCGCCGCGAACAGGAGCCGCCATGAGCACCGCGACCACCGACCGTCCCGCCGCCGAGACCGCCCCGGGCGACGCCTGGGCAGGGTTCGCCCCCGGCCCGTGGCAGGAGACGATCGACGTGCGCGACTTCATCCTGCGCAACTACACCCCCTACTCGGGCGACGCCTCCTTCCTCGCCGGCCCCACCGAGAAGACCCTCCGGCTCTGGGACCACCTCGAGCGCACCTACCTCTCGGAGGAGCGCAGGCGGCGCGTCTACGACGTCGACACCGAGACCCCCGCCGACATCGACGCCTTCCCCGCCGGGTACATCAGCGAGGACGACGACGTGATCGTCGGCCTCCAGACCGACGTGCCGCTCAAGCGCGCCATGATGCCCAGCGGCGGCTGGCGCATGGTCGAGACCGCGATCCGGGAGGCGGGCAAGGAGCCCGATCCGCGGATCAAGGAGATCTTCACCAAGCACCGCAAGACCCACAACGACGGCGTCTTCGACATCTACACCCCGCGGATCCGCGCCGCCCGCTCCAGCCACGTCATCACCGGCCTGCCCGACGCCTACGGCCGCGGCCGCATCATCGGCGACTACCGCCGCCTCGCCCTCTACGGCGCGGACTTCCTGATCGCGGAGAAGAAGGCCGCGAAGGACGCCGTCGCGGACCAGGGGTTCTCCGAGCACTGGGCGCGCTATCGGGAGGAGCACGCCGAGCAGATCAAGGCGCTGGCGAAGCTGGTGCGGCTCGGCGAGATCTATGGGCTGGACCTGCGTCGCCCGGCCGCGACCGCCCAGGAGGCCGTGCAGTGGACCTACATGGCCTATCTGGCCTCGGTGAAGAGCCAGGACGGCGCCGCGATGTCCATCGGCCGACTCTCGGGCTTCCTGGACGTGTACATCCAGCGGGACCTCGCCGCCGGCACCCTCACCGAGTCCGAGGCGCAGGAGATCATCGACGCGCTCGTGATCAAGCTGCGCATCGTCCGCTTCCTGCGCACCGTCGACTACGACCAGATCTTCTCCGGCGACCCCTACTGGGCGACCTGGTCCGATGCCGGCTTCGCCGAGGACGGCCGGCCACTGGTCACGAAGACGTCCTTCCGTCTGCTGCAGACCCTGCGGAACCTCGGCCCCGCCCCGGAGCCGAACATCACGATCTTCTGGGACCCGTCCCTGCCGGAGGGCTACAAGGAGTTCTGCTCCGCGATCTCGATCGAGACCTCCTCGATCCAGTACGAGTCCGACGAGCAGATCCGTGAGCGCTGGGGCGACGACGCCGCGATCGCCTGCTGCGTCTCCCCGATGCGGGTGGGCAAGCAGATGCAGTTCTTCGGCGCCCGAGTCAACGCCGGCAAGGCGCTGCTGTACGCGATCAACGGCGGCCGCGACGAGGTCACCGGGAAGCAGGTCACCGAGCCCGGGCTGCACACCCCGATCACGGGCGAGGGCCCGCTGGACTTCGACGAGGTCTGGCAGCGCTACGAGGAGATGCTCGACTGGGTGGTGGGCACCTACGTCGAGGCGCTGAACATCATCCACTACAGCCACGACCGCTACGCCTACGAGTCGATCGAGATGGCGCTGCACGACAGCGAGATCGTGCGCACCATGGGCTGCGGCATCGCGGGCCTGTCGATCGTCGCGGACTCCCTCTCCGCGATCCGCTACGCCACGGTCACCCCGGTGCGGGACGAGACCGGCCTGGTCGTCGACTACGTGACCGAGGGGGAGTTCCCCCGCTACGGCAACGACGACGACCGCGCCGACGACATCGCGGCGACGATCGTGCACACCGTGATGCAGAAGATCAGGGCGATCCCGATGTACCGCGACGCGATCCCGACCCAGTCGGTCCTGACGATCACCTCGAACGTCGTCTACGGCAAGGCGACCGGCTCCTTCCCCTCCGGGCACCGGGCCGGCACCCCCTTCTCCCCGGGCGCGAACCCGGAGAACGGCGCCGACACCCACGGCATGGTCGCCTCCATGCTCTCGGTCGGCAAGCTCGACTACGAGGACGCCCTGGACGGCATCTCGCTGACCAACACGATCACCCCGCAGGGGCTCGGCCGCACCAAGGACGAGCAGGTGACGAACCTGGTCGGGATCCTCGACGCCGGCTTCATGATCGACGACGAGTGAGCCTCGCACCGGCCGGCCGACGCGCCCCGTCGGCCGGCCGGCACCCGGCGGCGCCGCCGGACCAGCCCCTCCACCCCCGAACCTGCACCGCACACCCCGAGGAGACCCCCATGACCACCCCCACCTTCGACCAGCGCCTCGCCTCCATGAAGGCGAGCCGGGCCGCGAACAACGCCGAGACCGGCCTGTTCCACGCCAACATCAACGTGCTGAACAAGGACACCCTCGTCGACGCGATGGAGAACCCGGAGGACTACCCGAACCTCACCGTGCGCGTCTCCGGCTACGCGGTGAACTTCGTGAAGCTCACCCGCGAGCAGCAGCTGGACGTCCTGGACCGCACCTTCCACCAGGGCGCCTGAGCGGCGCGCGGGCGCAGCCGGCGCACAGAGCACACAGAACAGACAGAGCACAGCGAGCACGGGGACGAGAGCGCAGATGACGCAGAGCATCGACCTGCTGGGCCGGCCCGCCCGGAACCGGCGGTCGGGCGCCGGGATCGACGGGATGGCCGAGGCGGAGCTGGACCGCAGCGGCCGCCTCGCCGCGATCCGGGAGGGCCGCCTCGCCTCTGTCCACTCCTGGGAGCTGGTCACCGCGGTCGACGGCCCCGGCACCCGGCTGACGATCTTCTTCGCGGGCTGCCCGCTGCGCTGCGTCTACTGCCACAACCCCGACACCATGGAGATGCGGCGCGGCCAGGACGTCGAGCTCGAGGAGATCGAACGGCTCCTGCGCCGCTACCGCCGCGTGTTCCGCGCGACCGGCGGCGGGATCACCCTCTCCGGCGGCGAGGTGCTCATGCAGCCCGCCTTCGCCCGCAACGTGCTGCGCGCCGCGAAGGCGCTCGGCATCCACACCGCGATCGACACCTCCGGGTATCTCGGCGCGGTCGCGAAGGACGAGCTCCTCGCCGACGTCGACCTCGTGCTGCTGGATGTCAAGAGCGGCGACGAGCCGAGCTACAAGCGCCTCACCGGCCGGGAGCTGCAGCCCACGATCGACTTCGGCGACCGCCTCGCCCGCGCCGGCACCGCGATCTGGATCCGCTTCGTGGTCGTGCCGGAATGGACCGACGCGGCGGAGAACGTCGAGAAGGTCGCGGACATCGTCGAGCGCTGGCAGGACGTGGTCGAGCGCGTCGAGGTGCTGCCCTTCCACAACATGGGCCAGGACAAGTGGGACGCGCTCGGGATGGAATACCGGCTGCGGGACGCGCTGCCGCCGTCCACGGAGGTCGTCGAGCGGGTGCGCGAGCAGTTCCGCGCCCGTGGCCTCACTGTGCACTGAGCCCGAGCGAGCCTCGGACCGGGGCGAGCGCTCAGTGCGCCGGATCCCGATCCGCGGCGCTCAGCGGCCGCTGACCAGCACGACCACCCGCTCGGGATCGCCGCCCTCGGCGCTGCCCCAGGCCCCGGCCTCCTCGCCGTGGGCGGTGCGGTCCCAGACCCGGCCGCGATAGCTGACCTGCACCACCCCGTCGTCGGCCGCACGGGCGACGGCCCAGTTCGCGAGCGACCAGCCCAGCGTCTCGTCGCCGCCCGGGTCGAGCACGAGCGCCGTCGCGCCGGCGCCCTCGGGCACCTGCGGGGCGGCCCCGGCGGCTGAGTCCAGCGACGATGTGACCCGCCCGGACTCCGTCGCGCGGGGGAACTGCCGCGCGAGCTCGCCGCGCAGCTGCTCCGGGGAGGCGGTCGCACCGACCTCGTCCAGGGTGCACAGCAGGTTCGCGCCGGACTGGCCGGTGAGGGCCGAGGCGTACAGCCGACCCTCGGTCTCGTGGTCGCGATACGCCTCGGGATGCCCGGAGCGCTGCACCTGCTGGGCGATGTCGTTGATGTCGGCGCTGGTGTAGTCGGGGTAGGTCTCGAGCACGTCGAAGAAGGCGTTGGAGGCGTAGACCGGGTCCATGATCTGCTCCTCCGTGCCCCAGCCCTGCGAGGGCCGCTGCTGGAACAGGCCCAGCGAGTCCCGGTCGCCGTAGTCGATGTTCTGCAGCTGCGACTCCTGGTACGCGGTCGCCAGCGCGATCGACGCCGCCCGCGGCGGCATGCCCCGATCCACCGCCGTCGCGCTGATCAGCGCCGCGTTCGCGACCCGATCGGTGGTGTAGCGGTGGCTGGTGCCGAGCCCCGAGGCGACGCAGGTGCCCTCGTGGGCGGGGGAGCCGTAGCGCTCCAGGGCGAGATAGCTGCCGCCAGCGATCCCGCCGAAGACCAGCACCATGACCAGAGGGACCGCGAGGTGACGGCCGACGCGGCCGCGTGCGCGGCCGCGCGCACGGGAGCCTGCTGCCACCCTCGCGGTCCTCCGTCCCTCAGATGCTTCGTCTCAGTTGCTGTGCAGGGCGGCGTTGAGCTCGACGGTCTGGCCCGCGCGGGCCACCGCCTGCACCGCACCGGTCAGCGAGTTGCGGCGGAAGAGCAGGTTCGGCACCCCGGAGAGCTCCCGCGCCTTCACCACGTGCGGGCCCTGGGCCTCGGCGCCGGGCTCGCCGAGCAGCTCGACCTTCGTGCCGGCGGTGACGTACAGCCCCGCCTCGACCACGCAGTCGTCCCCGAGGGCGATGCCGATCCCGGCCTCGGCGCCGACGAGGGAGCGCCGACCGATGCTGACGCGCGCGGTGCCGCCGCCGGAGAGGGTGCCCATGGTGGAGGCGCCGCCGCCCACGTCGGAGCCGTCCCCGACCACGACGCCCTGGGAGATGCGGCCCTCGATCATCGAGGCGCCGAGGGTGCCGGCATTGAAGTTCACGAAGCCCTCGTGCATCACGGTGGTGCCCTCGGCGAGATGCGCGCCGAGCCGCACGCGATCCGCGTCGCCGATCCGCACGCCGGTGGGCAGCACGTAGTCGACCATGCGCGGGAACTTGTCGAGGCTGAGCACGGTGGGGGTGCGGCCCGCGGCGATCAGGCGCAGGCGCGTCTCCTCGAAGCCGGCGACCGCGCAGGGCCCCTCGGTGGTCCACACGACGTTGGTGAGCGACCCGAAGAGCCCCTCGAGGTTCTGCTCATTCGGGCGGACCAGGCGGTGGGAGAGGAGGTGGAGGCGCAGGTAGGCGTCTGCCGCATCGGTCGGGGCGGCCGTCAGGTCGATCGTGCGGACCACGACCTCCTGGGTGGTGCCGCGCACCTCGTCGGCCCGTGCGGCGGCGGCCAGCTGCGCGTGGAGGGGATGGCCGGCGGGGTCAGCAGGAGCCTCGCCGAGCTGCGGCGAGGGGTACCATGCGTCGAGGACGGAACCGTCGGCCCCGAGTGTCGTGAGCGCGATGCCCCAGGCGGCGGTGACGGTGGACTCGGATGTCGAGGAATTCATGGGCCGAGTGTACGAATCCTGACCCAGCAGGGGAGCATGCGCCCGCCCGGGCGCGGCGAAGAGCACACCGCGGGGCACCAGACGCCCCGAGCGGGAGGGACCGCGATGTCCGGGGAACGGTGAGCGAATGACCGACGGCGACGACGCGCACGCGCCCCGCCATGCCCCTCTCCACCGCAACGGCGAGTACCTGCGGTGGCTGCTGGGCGATCTGCTGCTCGACATCGGCACCGGGATCGGCGCCTTCGCCTTCCCGCTGATCACCTTCATGGTCACCCAGTCCCTCGGCACGACGGGGCTGGTCGCCCTGGTGCAGGGGCTCGGCGCGGTCGTCGGCCTGATCCCCGGCGGCCTGCTCGCCGACCGGATCGAGCGCCGCTCCCTGCGTCTGCTCGCCGGGCTCACCGGCGCCCTCGTGCAGCTCGCGCTGGTCGTGGGTGCTGCTGGGCGGCTGGGCCGGTCCCGTGCTGCTGGCCTCGCTCGCCTTCCTGGACCGGCTGCGGGAAACGGCGCTGGGCAGCGCCTCCAACGCCATGCTCAAGCAGATCGTGCCCGTGACGCAGCTGCCGCGGGCCGTGTCGGTGAACCAGGGCCGCGAGGCCGCGGTCGAGATGGCCTCCGGGCCCGTGGGCGGTGCGCTGCTGGGGCTGTCGATCGTGTTCCCTCCGCTCGTGCACCTGCTGGGGAACGTCGGCTCGGTCCTCGCGACGCTGAGCATGCGCGGACGCTACCGGCCGAGGGCCGAGGGCTCCCCGCCCACGAAGGCGGTCGACGACCTCCGCGAGGCCCTCGCCTGGATCCGCACCCAGCCGATCCGGCTGCAGATGCTCGCCGTCTCCTCCGCCGTGAACCTCGGCGCCAACGGGCTGCTGTTCACGGTGATGCTGGACCTCGCGGACCAGGGGGTGCCCGCCTCCCGCATCGGCCTGCTGAACACGGCGCTGGCCGCCTCGATCCTGCTCGGCGCCTTCCTCGCCCCGCGCCTGGTGGACACGGTGCCGACGGGGGCGCTCGCGATCGCGCCCGTCGCCCTGATGACCCTGGTCGGGGTGCTGCTGCCCGTGGCGCCCTCGATGGTGTGGATCGCGCTGTGCTACACCGCGATCGGGATCGGTCTGCCCGCCTTCAACGCCTCCGGGCAGGGGTTCTTCACCCACATCACGCCGGTGGCGATGCAGGGCCGGATCAGCTCGCTGATGCGCCTGGTGTCCCTCGGCGTGATGACCTTCGCGCCCGCGCTCGCCGGCTGGGGCCTCGAGATCGCCGGCAGCACGACCACGCTGCTGCTCTTCGCGGCGGTGCTCGCGCTCGGCGTGGTGATCGGTCTGCTCGCCCGTGACCTGCGCCGCCTGCCCGTCTCCTCCCGCTGGGAGCGCCACGCCCGGGAGAGGGGCTACTCCGTCCCGGAATGAGGGGACGAGGTGGCCTCCCCGACCGCACCTCGGCTCACCCCGCCGGCGGCTCCTCGGCCTGCGACACCGGTCCGAACCACTCGGCCGCCCGGCCCCGCCGAGCCCTCCGCTCCCGGCGCCGCCCGCGCAGGTACACCGCCGCGGTCGCGGCGACCAGGGCGATGACCCCGCCGATCAGCAGCGCCGGCGCCTGCTCGGCCGCGACGATCTCGGCGCGCAGCATGAGCGAGAGCAGCAGCACCGCGGCACCGGCGACGATCGCGAGGACGCCCGCGCCGAGCAGGAGCGCCGGGCCCAGGGACCCGAGGATCACCGGCCCCGCGGACTCGCCCTGCAGCGGCCTGCGCAGCGGCAGCCCGCGCCCCAGCTGACCGGGACGGGAGACCGCCCAGTCCAGCAGCGCCCGGTCCCGGCGGCGCGTCGCGACCGCGCCGACGACCGCGGCGAGCACGAGGCACAGCAGCATCCCGCCGAGCAGCGGACCCGACTCCGCCGCCAGGTGCCAGGTGAGATCCGCGGCCTCCAGGCTCCGCAGCACGGTGAGCACCACGCAGACGAGCGCGCCGAGCAGCAGCGCCCCCTCGAGGAGACGCAGCGGGAGCTGCCTGGCCGCCCGCTCCGCCTCGGCCGCGGCGCCGACCTCGTCCGCGACCGGGTCCGCGCCCTCCTCGAGCACCACGCGGCGCTCGTCGGCCAGGCGCTCGGCGAACTCCTCGACCGAGCCCGGGGCGCGCAGGGAGGGCGCATAGCGCTCGCGCTGGGCGGCGCTGAGCCAGGCGGTGAGCACCAGCGCATCGGCGGCGGCGCGCTCGCGCGGCAGCAGATCCGCGTTGACCACGGCGCGCAGCCGCGCGGCCTGCCCGAAGAGGACCCCGGTGAAGGGTCCGGAGCTCGTGCGCGGCGGAAGGTGTCTCGGCGACGTCGATGACATGGGTCCATGATCCCAGACGGCGCGCACGGACCGAAGGCTCCGCGCCGCGCCGCATACTGGGGGGATGACCCACGCCGCCGACCCCGTCCGCACCGTCGTCGTCATCGGGGCGGGCCCCCGGGGCACCGCGATCGTGGAGCGGCTGGTCGCGGCGTCGACCACGGAGGAGTGGCAGGGGCCGCTGACCGTGCACCTGGTCGACCCGCTGGTGGGGCGCGGCGGGGCCGTGTGGCGCCATGACCAGCCCGAGGTGCTGCTCATGAACACCACCACCTGCCAGACCACCCTGTACCCGGACGAGTCCTGCCATCCGCTGCTGCCCGTCCCGCACCGCGAGAGCCTCGCCGACCACCTGGCAGGGGAGGGGCTCGGCCCCTCCGACTTCGCCTCCCGCGCCGCGCACGGCCGCTATCTCGCGCACGTGCTCGAGACCGCGCTCGCCGACGCGGACCCCGAGCGGCTGCGGATCGTGCTGCACCCCGCCGAGGCCGTGGACGTCACCGGCCCGGCCGACGGACCCCAGCGGATCCGTCTCTCGGACGGACGGGTGCTGCGCGCCGACGCGGTCGCGCTCGCGCTCGGCCACCTGCCCACCGCGCTCGGCCCCCGCTCCCAGCAGCTCGCCGACGCCGCCGAGCGGCACGGACTGGTCCACCTCGGCCCCGCCAACCCGCTCGAGGTCGACTACGCCGCCCTGCTCGGCCGCGAGGCGGTCGCCGTGCAGGGGATGGGCCTGAACTTCTACGACGCGATCGGGATGCTCACCGCCGCCGCCGGCGGACGCTTCGAGGAGGCCCCGGAGACCGAGGCGGGGCTGCGCTACGTGCCCGGCGGCGCCGAGCCCGTGCTCGTGATCGGCTCCCGCTCCGGCATGGTCTACCGCCCCAAGCCCGACCTGCCCCAGGAGCAGCTGAGCCCCTACCCGCTGCAGGTCCTCACCAGCGAGCGCGTCCTCGAGCTCGCGGTGCGCTCGGCGGGTGTGGACCACGAGGGGGAGGTGATGCCTCTGATGCTCGCCGAGCTGCGCCGTGCCCTGCGCGGGGCCGGGCACGCCGAGCTCGCGAGCGACGAGGCGCTGATCCGCCTGCTGTTCCCCTTCGGCCGCCGCGGCGGGGACAGCGCCGACGCCCACCGTCGCACCCGCGAGGTGCTCGCCTCCGCGCTCACCGCCGCGACCGCGCCCGATCCCGCCTGGGTGCTCGTCCACCGGGTGCTCCTCGCGCTGCGGATGCAGGTCAACCGCCTCATCGACCTCGGCGCGTACACCACCGAGTCGGTGCGCCGCGACATCGACGGCCACCTCCGCAACGCCTTCGCCTCCTGGGCCTCGGGCCCTCCCGTGCTGCGCGCCCGGCAGGTGCTCGCGCTCGAGGAGGCGGGGCTGGTGCGCTTCACCGGCCCGCGCATGCACCTGGACATCGACAAAGAGGCGGGCCGCTTCGCGGTGCGCGGCGGGGACGGGGCCGTGACCCTGTGCGACGGGGTGCTCGAGGCGCATCTGCCGCCCGTGGACCTGCCGGCCTACCGCTCCGCCCTGCTCGGCGCCTGGCGCGAGCGCGGCGAGGCGCAGAAGGACCACTGGGCCTCCCGAGGCTCCCGCCGCCGCATGCTCACCGGCTCCATCGCGGTCGACGGGCTCTACGCCCCGATCGGCACCGACGACACCGTCTACGAGCGGCGCCTGCTCGTGGGAATCCCCGTCTCCACCGCCCAGCCGGGCTCCGCGATCACCGCCGAGCCGGGCACCTCCCCGCAGCTGCTGCGCCATGCCGAGGCGGTCGCGGTGCGCCTCGCCCGCGCCGGGGGAGCGCTCGCCGCGGAATGAGCCGCCATCCGGGCGTGGCACGATGTCGCACATGAGCACGCGCACCGCCCCCGCCCTGGACCCGTCGGCCGACATCGTCGACCTCACCGCCGCGATCGTCGACATCGAGTCGGTCTCCGGGAATGAGAAGGCGCTCGCCGACGCCGTCGAGCAGGCGCTGGCCGCGCACGCCCCGCACCTCGAGGTGCTGCGCGACGGGGACACCGTCATCGCTCGCACCCATCACGGCCGGGACCGTCGCGTGCTGCTGGCCGGCCATCTCGACACCGTCCCGGTCGCCGCGAACCTCCCCTCCTCGAGGCGTCTCCGCGAGGGCCGCGAGGAGCTCGTCGGCCGCGGCAGCTGCGACATGAAGGGCGGGGTCGCGGTGATGCTGAAGCTCGCCGTCGAGGCGGCCGACGCGCCGATGGACCTCACCTGGCTGTTCTACGACCACGAGGAGGTCGCCGCGGCCGACAACTCCCTCACCCGCCTCGCCGCCGAGCACCCCGAACACCTCGAGGCCGACTTCGCGATCCTCGGGGAGCCCACCTCGGCCGGGGTCGAGGGCGGGTGCAAGGGCACCATGAAGCTCGAGGTCACCGCCCGCGGCGTCGCCGCGCACTCCGCCCGCGACTGGGTGGGCGACAACGCGATCCACCACCTCGCCCCGGTGCTCGAGCGGCTCGCCGCCTATGAGGCGCGCCGCGCGGTGATCGACGGGCTCGAGTACCGCGAGTGCCTCAACGCCGTCGCGATCACCGGCGGGATCGCCGGGAACGTCATCCCCGACCGGGCGAGCGCCACCCTGAACTACCGCTTCGCCCCGGACACGAGCGTCGAGCAGGCCGAGGCGCACGTGCGCGAGGTCCTTGCAGGCCTGGACCTCGAGATCGAGGTGACCGACGCGGCGCCCGGCGCGCTGCCGGGCCTGGACACCGCCGCCGCCCGCGACTTCCTCGCCGCGCTCGGGGGAGAGGTCCCGCTGGCCGCGAAGCAGGGCTGGACCGACGTCTCCCGCTTCTCGGCCCTCGGCACTCCGGCGGTGAACTTCGGGCCCGGTGACCCGCTGCTGGCCCACACCGACGACGAGCACGTCCCGGTCGACGATCTCACCCGCGCTCTCGAGGGGCTGCGGCGATACCTGCTCGGGGCCTGAGCCCGGCGGTCCGACGCCCGGGAGCCCGGGCCGTTACGATCGCGCCATGACACCGGAGGAACGAGAGCACCACCGCAAGGGCCCCGTCACGCTGCGCGGCGCCCAGCGGCCCGACCGCACCACCGACCAGCGACTGCTCGAGGAGTCCGCGCCGGGAGCCTGGGTGCACTCCGATCCGTGGCGGGTGCTGCGGATCCAGTCGGAGTTCGTCGAGGGCTTCGGGGCGCTGTCCGAGCTGGGCCCGGCGATCTCGATCTTCGGCTCCGCACGCCTCGGCGAGGGACACCCCGATTACGAGTGCGCGCGGCGGATCGGCGCGGGCATCGCCGAGCGCGGCTATGCCGTGATCACCGGCGGCGGCCCCGGCATCATGGAGGCCGGCAACCGCGGCGCGCAGGAGTCGGGCGGCGTCTCCGTGGGCCTCGGCATCGAGCTCCCGCACGAGCAGGGCATGAACCGGTACGTCGACCTCGGCGTCGACTTCCGCTACTTCTTCGCGCGCAAGACCATGTTCGTGAAGTACTCCAGCGGCTTCGTGGTGATGCCCGGCGGCTTCGGCACCTTCGACGAGCTGTTCGAGGCGCTGTGCCTGATGCAGACCCACAAGATCGACATGTTCCCCGTGATCCTGGTGGGCCGCGACTACTGGCAGGGCCTGCTGGACTGGGTGGGCTCGGCGGTCGTGGACCGCGGGATGATCAGCCTTTCCGACCTGGACCTCGTGCGGGTGGTGGACACCGCCGAGGAGGCCCTGGCCGCGCTCGGCGAGGCGATCCGCGGCGGCGACGAAGCTCCGGCGGCGGAGCAGGCCCGCACTGCCGCAGAGGACGAGGTCGTGGACGCCTCGTGACCGCCGTCGGCCCGATCGTGCTGCTCCTGCTGCTGGTGGCGGTCGTCGTGGCGGTGCTCATGGTGGGGGTGGCGACGGGCCGTCTCGGCGACGGGATCGGCCTGCCGGAGCGGCCTCGTCGGACGACTCGTCGGACGCGGCGTGCGAGCACTCCCGAAGACCTGAGATAATGGCCACCGTACGCGCGCTGCCAGAGGCCCCGTCCGGGGGAGCGACTCAGGGGCAGCGACACATCTAGGAGGCACGCCATGGCTGCTATGAAGCCGCGCACCGGTGACGGTCCGCTCGAGGTCGTGGAGGAGGGGCGCAGCATCATCATGCGGGTCCCGCTCGAGGGGGGCGGCCGTCTGGTCGTCGAGATCGCCGCATCGGAAGCCGTGGAGCTGCGGGACGCCCTGGAGGGCGTGATCAAGTAAGCAGCTCGCCGCCGGCATCGGCCCCGCACCCGCTGGACGGGTGCGGGGCCGATGCTGTCCGGGCGCCGGCTCTCAGCCCCGGCGAGGGCGGTGCACCGCGGCGAGCACGCCGTCGCCGCTGCCGGTGAGCGCGGGGACGAGGTCCTCCGCCTCGGAGACCGCGCGGAGCAGGCCCCGCACCGCCCGGGTGGTGGCATCGCGTGCGGCCGGGTCCGCGACCCGGTCGTGGAAGAGCGCGTGGGGGATGACCAGCACGCCGCCCGGGCGCAGCAGGCGCCGGGCGTGCTCGAGCAGCTCCTCCGCGTGCGGGGCGTGGGCGGGGAAGGCGACCAGGTCGTAGGCGTGATCGGTGAGCCGTCCGACGACGTCGCGCGGCTGACCGGCGATGGTCCGCACCCGCGGCGTGCGGATCCGCGCCTCGGCGAACGCCTCGCGCGCCGCGCGCTGGTTCTCGACCTCGGGGTCGATCGTGGTGAGCACCCCGTCCGGGTGCATCCCGGCGAGCAGGTACAGGGAGCCGACGCCGCTGCCGGTGCCGATCTCGACCGCGGAGCGGGCCTGCACCGCCGCGGCGAGCAGCCGCATCAGCGCGCCCGCTCCCGGCAGCACGGGCGGCGCGCCGAGCTCGCTGCCGCGCTCGCGGGCGCGGGCCAGGACGCCGTCGTCGGCGAAGAGGTCCGCCTCGTCGACGAACTCCTCGCCGTGGGCCCAGGAGGCCACCTTTCCCGACGACATCTCCGCTTCCTCTCGCCGCATGCCTGTGAACGGGCCGATCCTACGACAGCCGCGCGGGCGACGCGCAGTCCGTGCGCCGTTCCCAGGGGGCGCGATGCAATAATGGGCCCGCAGCAGCGGACCTCGAGACGTATAGGTGGACAATGGGCGGCACCGGCTTCATGGGCCTCGGCGGGTGGGAGATCGTCGTCCTGCTCATCGTGTTCCTCGTGATCGTGGGCCCGCAGCGCCTGCCCGAGGTCACCCGTTCGCTGGTCCAGTGGGTGCGCAAGGCGCGCCGCTGGGTCGACGACTCCCGCTCGACGGTCGAGGACGAGATGGGCATCGCCATCGAGGACCTCAAGAAGTACGACCCGCGCCAGTATGATCCGCGCCGCATCATCCGCGAGGCCTGGGGCGACACCGACATCGAGGAGCTGCTGCCCAGCAAGGAGGCCATGTCCGTGGCAGGCGGCGCGGCCGCGGCGGGCGCCGCGAAGAGCGCGAAGAAGCGCTCGGGCTCGGCCGCGAAGGACGAGGGCCCCAAGCGCGCCCCCTTCGACGACGAGGCCACCTGAGCCGAACGGCTCAGTGCCGCGCGACCGAGAGCGGCAGCTTCATCCCGCCCAGGCCCCGCGGGGACCGCGTCAGCGAGCGCGCCACGGCCGTGAGCGCCTGCGCGGTGGGGGAGTCGGGATCGGAGACGACCAGCGGTACGCCCCGGTCCGCGCCCTCGCGCAGCGCCGGGGCCAGGCCCACACGGCCCAGCACCGGCACCTGCTCGCCGACGGCCTCGGCGAGCGTCGCGGCGACCCGGTCGCCGCCGCCGCTGCCGAAGACGTCCATCACGGAGCCGTCGGGCAGGGTCAGGCCCGCCATGTTCTCCACGACCCCGGCGATCTTCTGCTCGGTGGAGGCGGCGAGGGAGCCGACCCGCTCGGCGACGGAGGCGGCGGACTGCTGGGGCGTGGTCACCACGACCATCTTCGCGCCGGGCAGCAGCTGCGCGACCGAGATCGCGACGTCGCCGGTGCCGGGCGGGAGGTCCAGCAGGAGCACGTCGAGGTCGCCCCAGAACACGTCGGAGGCGAACTGCTCGATCGCGCGGTGCATCTTCGGTCCGCGCCACACCACGGCCTGCCCCTCGGGCACGAACATGCCGATGCTCATCACGGCCACGCCGTGCCCGACCGGCGGCATGAGCAGGTCGGAGACCTTCGTGGGCTGCTCGGTGATCCCGAACATGCCCGGCATCGAGAAGCCGTGGATGTCCGCGTCGATCACGCCGACGCGCAGCCCGTCGGCCGCCATCGCGGCGGCGAGGTTCGCGGTGACGGTGGACTTGCCCACCCCGCCCTTGCCGGAGGAGATCGCATAGATGCGGGTGAGGGAGCCGGGCTGGTTGAAGGGGATCTGGCGGCGACCCTGGCGCAGGCGGGCGGTGAGCTCGCGGCGCTGCTCCTCGGTCATCGCGGAGGTGGTCACCTCGACGCGGGACAGGCCCGGCACGGTCGCGGTGGCCTCGGCGGTCTCGCGCTCGATCCGGTCCCGCATGGGGCAGCCCTCGATCGTGACGAGCACGTGCACGCGGGCGATGCCCTCGGCGTCCACGTCCACGGAACCGACCATGCCGAGCTCGGTGATGGGGCGATGGATCTCGGGGTCGATCACCCCGCTCAGCGCCTCATGGATGCGCTCCACGCGCTCGTCGGCGGGGGCCTCGGTCGCGCCCTGGGCGGGCGTCTCCGGTGTGGTCACTGGGGGTCCTGCTCCTTCCCGGTGCGGCGCTCGAGCGCCGCCTCGACCTCCTCGCGCAGGATCGCGCGGAGGCTCTGGTCGTCCAGCGCGGGCGCCTCGGGGCGGTCCGTCTCCGGCCCGGCCTCCTCGAGCTCCTGGAGGAGGTCGCGCAGCTCGCCGCGCACGAAGTCGCGCGTGGCGACGTCGTTGAGCGCGAGGCGCAGCGAGGCGATCTCGCGCGTGATGAAGTCGGTGGTGGCGTGGTTGCGCTCGTTGGACTGGCGGTCCTGCTCGGCCTGGACGCGGTCGCGGTCGTCCTGCCGGTTCTGCGCGAGCAGCAGCAGGGGAGCGGCGTAGGAGGCCTGCAGCGAGAGGATCAGGGTGAGCAGGGTGAAGTTCAGTGCGCGCGGGTCGAACTGCGCGGACTCCGGGGCGAGCGAGTTCCAGGTCAGCCACACCGCGCAGAAAAGGGTCATGCCCACCAGGAAGGCGGGAGTGCCCATCATGCGCGCGAAGCCCTCCGCAGCGCGTCCGAAGGCGTCGCCGCGCAGCGGGTTGCGCAGGCGGCCGCGACGCCGGGGCGCCGGGTCGTCGAGAGGGTCGACGTTCTTCTCCGCCATCCTCAGCCCTCCTCACCGCTGTCGCGCGCGGTGGCCCGCGCGATCTCGGACAGGTCGATCTGCCCGGTCGTCGCGGGGGGCTCGTCGTCCTGCTCGCGCCAGTCGTCGGGCAGCACGTGGTCGAGCACGTCGTCGACGGTGACCGCGCCGAGCAGGCGTCCGTCGTCGTCGACCACCGGGATGGAGACGAGGTTGTAGGTCGCCATCTCACGGGTCACGGTCGACAGCGGCACCGTCGGGGAGACGGCGACCCGGTCCTGGTCGATGATCTCGCCGACGGGACGGTCGGGCCGCTCCCGCAGCAGCTGCTGGAAGTGCACGATCCCGAGCAGGCGGCCGGTCGGGGTCTCGAGCGGGGAGCGGCACACGTGCACGGTCGAGGCGAGCGCGGCGTGGATCGCCTCGCGGCTGATCATCGCCAGGCAGTGCGCCACCGGGGTCTCGGGCGAGACGATCAGCGGCTCGGTCGTCATCATGCCGCCGGCGGTGTACTCGTCGTACGCCATCAGGCGGCGCACGTCCTCCGCCTCCTCGGGCTCCATCAGGTTCAGCAGCTGGGAGGCGACCTCATCGGGCAGCTCCTGGACGAGGTCCGCCGCGTCGTCGGGGTCCATCACGTCCAGCACGTCGGCGGCGCGCTTGGCGTCCAGGCCCGTGACGACCTCGACGCGGATGTCCTCGGGCAGCTCCTCGAGCACGTCGGCGAGCCGCTCGTCGGCCAGCTCCCCGGCCAGCTCTATCCGGCGCTTGGTCTCCAGCTCCTGGATGATCTCGGCGAGGTCGGCGGGGTTGAGGTCCTGGTAGGAGGCGGCGAGCAGGTGGGCGGACTGCTCCGCCTGCGTGCCGAACAGGCCCGTCACCTCGCGCACGTCGACGGTGAGCGTCTCGCCGCGCGAGACCAGCCGGCCCAGGGACCCGCCCGCGCGGCGCCGGCGCACATGCAGGCGCGAGATCGTCCAGTCGCGGTGGCGGTCCTGGTCCAGGGCGATGTCCAGCACGGTCGCCTCGCCGGAGCCGTCGGAGAGGGTCACCACCCGGTCCAGCAGGTCCCCGAGCACCAGCAGCTCGCCGGTGCGCTTCTCGAAGCGGCGCACGTTCAGCACCCCGGTCGAGATCACCTGGCCGGGGGAGATGGAGGTGACCCGGGTGATCGGCAGGAACACGCGCCGCTTCGCCGCGACCTCGACCACGAACCCGACGGCTCGGGCGCTGCTGCGGGTCTGCGGCACCACCACCACGTCGCGGACCGTCGCCACCGCGTCCCCGATCGGGTCGAAGACGGAGGTGCCGACGAGCCTCGCCGCGTAGAAGCGGGACGGCGCGGAGGTGCTCACGAGCGCAGCTCGGCGATCCAGGCCTCGACGTCCTCGGCACGTCGGGGCGCTGCGGCGGAGAGGTTCTCGACCCCGTCCTGGGTGACGAGGACGTCGTCCTCGATGCGCACGCCGATCCCGCGCAGCTCCTCGGGGACCAGCAGGTCGTTCTCCTTGAAGTACAGGCCCGGCTCGATCGTGAAGACCATCCCGGGCACCAGCTCCGCGTCGAGGTACATCTCGCGGCGGGCCTGGGCGCAGTCGTGAACATCCATGCCGAGGTGGTGACTGGTGCCGTGCGGCATCCAGCGCCGGTGCCACTGACCCTCGGGGGCGAGGGACTCCTCGGCGGTGCCGGGCAGCAGGCCCCACTCCTCGAGGCGGGCGGCGAGGACCTTCATCGCGGCGGTGTGCAGCTCGCGGAAGCGCAGCCCGGGGCGCGCGACCGCGAACGCTGCATCAGAGGCCTCGAGCACCGCGTCGTAGACCTTGCGCTGCACGGGCGAGAAGGTGCCCGAGACGGGGAGGGTGCGGGTGACGTCAGCGGTGTAGAGCGAGTCGATCTCGACACCCGCGTCGACGAGCACCAGCTCATCGGGCCGCACGGCGCCGTCGTTGCGGGTCCAGTGGAGGGTGCAGGCGTGGTCGCCGGCCGCGGCGATCGTGTCGTAGCCGACGCCGTTGCCGTCGGCGCGGGCGGTCGCCGCGAAGACGCCCTCGATGACCCGCTCGCCGCGAGGATGGCCGACGGCCTGGGGGAGGTTGCGGATGACGTCCTCGAAGCCGCGCAGCGTCGCCTCGACGGCCAGACGCATCTGGCGCACCTCGTACTCGTCCTTGACCAACCGGGCCTCGCTGGCCGCCTCGCGCAGGGCGGCGTTCTCGGCGGCGGCCTCCTGCCCGCCGGGCAGACCGTTCTGGGAGCGGATCTCCTGGACCATCGCCTCGATCGACGCGTCGACCTCGGGCACGACCGACAGCGACAGCTGGGCGCCGACGTCCTTGGCGAGGTGGTCGCGCAGCTCGTCGATGTGGCGCACCTCGATCCCGAGCCGCTGGGAGGCCTCGGTGAGGGTGGGGCGGCGGCCCACCCACATCTCGCCGTAGCGGGAGTCGGCGTAGAACTCGTTGGAGTCGAAGCCGGCGCGGGGCCGGAAGAAGTAGGTCGCGACCGAGACCGTCGGGTCCTCCGCCGACGGCTCGACGACGAGCACGCTGTCGGGCTCCTCGTCGGTGCCCAGCCCCGAGTAGTACGCGAAAGCGGTGTCGGGGCGGAAGGGGTAGTCGGTGTCGTTCGAGCGCACCTTCAGCACACCGGCGGGCAGCACCAGCCGTGTCCCCGGCAGGCGACGCACCAGCGCGTCACGACGCTCCGGCGTGAAGTCCGCGGACTCGCGCCGCTCGGCGTCCGGCACCGTCTCGTCCCAGCCGGAGGCGATGAACTCGCGGAACGCCGCGCTGTCGGGGCGCTGCGAGCGGGAGTCACCGCGGGAGGCGAGGTCCTCAATACGGTCTTCGCTGGAGGTGGCGTCGGTGCTGGTGTCGGTGTTCTCGGTGCTCACCCCACGATGTTCTCACGCCTCGGTCTACCCTGGGCGCATGAGTGAGCGGTCCTACTCCGGCGCGAGGCAGCGCATCGATCTCCACGGGCACAGCACGTGCTCGGACGGGACGACGTCGGTGCCGGACCTCTTCGCGCAGGCCCAGGCGGTCGGGCTGGACGTGCTCGCCCTGACCGACCACGACACCGTCGAGGGCTGGCCGCAGCTGCCCGCCGCGGTCGCCGCCACCGGTGTCGCGGCCGTACCAGGGATCGAGGTCTCCTCCGAGCACGGGCACCGCAGCGTGCACCTGCTGGCCCTGCTGGTGGACCCCTCCGAGGGCACGGCGCTGGCCGCCGAGATGGCCGAGGCGCGCTCCTCCCGCATCGAACGGGCCCGGCGGATGGTCGAGCTGATCGGCCGCGACCACCCCGTCACCTGGGACGACGTCCTCGCTCAGGTGGCGGGGGAGGAGACGGTGATCGGCCGACCCCACATCGCCGACGCGCTCGTCGCGGCCGGTGTGGTGCCCGACCGGTCGGCGGCGTTCGCGGAGATCCTGCGCGGCTCCGGCCCGTATTACGTGCCCTACTACGCGCCCTCCCCGCTCGAGGCGGTCGCCGCGATCCGGGAGGCCGGCGGCGTCTCCGTGATCGCACATCCCGGCTCGGTCACCCGCGACGACGACCTGCCGGTCGAGCTGCTCGAGGAGCTCGTGGAGGCAGGGCTCGACGGCGTGGAGGTGCACCACCGTGAGCACGACGACGCGGAGCGGGAGCGGCTGCAGAGGTTCGCCGACCGGCACGACCTGTTGGTCACCGGCGGCAGCGACTTCCACGGCACGGGCAAGCCGAACCTGCTCGCGGAGAACCTCACCGACCCGGCGGTGCTCGGCGAGATCGAGCGTCGCGCGACGAGCGGGACCCGCGTCATCAGGCCCTGAGCGGGCGCTCACCCCTCTCGCACGCGAAGCGGGCCGGTCGGCCCTCCCCGTGCGGCCCTGACGGCGTGGGCGCTGAACGCCGACGGGCTCCGACACGATCGATCGTGTCGGAGCCCGTCGGTCAGGTCGGAGGACTCAGCTCTCGGAGCCGCCGCCGTTCGAGGAGCCGCTGTTCGACGACCCACCGCGGCTGCGACCGCGACCACCGCGCGAGCGACGACGACGGTTCGAGGAACCGCCGGCGGACTCGGAAGAGCCGCCCTTGTCCTCGGGACCGGTCGACGAGGACTCGGCACCGGTGCTCTGCTCGGCGACGATCTCGCCGTTCACGCGGCGGGTGCGGGAGCGCGAGCGGGTGCGGCGGGGCTTCTCGAAGTCCTGCTCGCCACGAGTGCGGCCGCCGCTCTCGGCGTCGGCCGTCTGCTCGCCGGACTCCTCGTCCCGACTGCGGCGCTCGCCCCGGGAGCGGCCCTCGCCGCGCCCACGGCCCTCGCCACGGCCGCCGTCGCGACCACCTCGTCCGCCGCGTCCGCCCTCGCGCGGGGCGCGACCGGCCGAGTCGGGACCGCCGAGGTCCTCGATCTCCTCCGCGTCCAGGCCCTTGCGGGTGCGCTTGTCCTTCGGCAGGTTGCCCTTGGCGTCGGTGGGGATGTCGAGATCGGTGAAGAGATGGTCGGAGGTCGAGTAGGTCTCCACCGCCTCGGTCGACTCCAGCCCCAGCTGACGGGCGATGAGAGCCCAGCGCGCCAGGTCCTCCCAGTCCACGAAGGTGATCGCGGTGCCCTTCTTCCCCGCGCGGCCGGTGCGGCCGGTGCGGTGGAGGTAGGTCTTGTCGTCGTCGGGGCAGTTCCAGTTCACGACGTGGGTGACGTCGGTGACGTCGATGCCGCGCGCGGCGACGTCGGTCGCGACCAGGACGTCGATCTTGCCGTTGCGGAAGGCGCGCAGGGCCTGCTCGCGGGCTCCCTGGCCGAGGTCGCCGTGCAGGGGAGCGGCGGCGAAGCCGCGGTCGGCGAGGTCGCCGGCCACGCGGTCGGCCTGGCGCTTGGTGCGCATGAAGATGATCGACAGGCCACGGCCGCGGGCCTGCAGCACGCGGGCCATCACCTCGATCTTGTCGAGCTGATGGACGCGGTAGACGACCTGCTTGATGTCCGCCTTGGTGCGGGACTCGTCGCCGGGGTCGTGGGCGCGGATGTGGGTGGGCTGCTTCATGAACCGCCGTGCCAGCGCCATGATCGGGCCGGGCATCGTGGCGGAGAACAGCATCGTCTGACGGTTGCTGGGGACCGCCTGGAGCAGCTTCTCGATGTCCTCGAGGAAGCCGAGGTCGAGCATCTCGTCGGCCTCGTCGAGCACCGCGGTGCGCACCTGCGAGAGATCGAGGTGCTTCTGGCGCATCAGGTCGATGAGGCGGCCCGGCGTGCCGACGACCACCTCGACGCCCTTCTCGAGCGCCTCGATCTGCGGCTCGTAGGCGCGGCCGCCGTAGACGGTGAGGATCCGGATCGGACGCTTCGCGGAGGCGGTCTCGAGGTCGTGCGCGACCTGCACCGCGAGCTCGCGGGTGGGCAGCACCACGAGGGCCTGCGGCTTCCCGATCGGGCGGTCGTCGGGGTTCGGCTCGCCGGGGGCGACGGAGCTCTGCAGCAGCGGGATGCCGAAGCCGAGGGTCTTGCCCGTGCCGGTCTTGGCCTGGCCGATGATGTCGCGGCCGCGGAGCGCGACCGGGAGCGTCAGCGCCTGGATCGGGAAGGGCGTGGTGATGCCCTTGGCCGCAAGGGCCTCGACGATGTCGGCGCGGACGTCGAAGTCGGCGAAGGTCTGTTGCGGGTCGGTGGTGCCGGAGCTCTGCTCGACGGCGGGGGAGGCCGACACGGCCTCATCGGTGTGCGGGATCGTTTCAGGCACCGTTCAACTCTCTGGTCATGGATGTGCACGGCCATGGTAGCCCCCGGGCCCGAACCGAGGTCCGGAAGGTGACGAACGGGTCGAACCGCCCACACCGGCCGCTCGGGAAGGGCCTTTGGCAGTCCCGGACGGGAGTGAGGAATCGTGATCGTTCCGTGACCGAGGTTTCTGTGCGGTAGCTGATCGTTGACTGCATGATGTGCTGGCTCTCCGGCGTCGGAGGGGTGGAGCAGCGTGGGTGCTGCGAGTGGGCGACGAGTTCCTCCGTTGGAGATCCCTGTGTTCGGACGGTGGTACCGCCGTGCCCTGGTGAGTGCGTGGTGCGTGGCAGGAGTACGACACCACGCTGGTGGAGCAGGAGGACGGGTCGATCGCGCCGGCCGCGGTGCCGGACGGGGTGGTGCTGGCCGGGGAGGTCGAGGGGTCGAGCGCGGAGCCGGCCCCGGTGGCGGAGGTCGCTGCGGGCGAGGACGCGTCGGTGGCGGTGGCGTGGGAGGGGTCGCTGCCTGCCCCAGTGCTGGAGGGGTCCGCGGCGACCCGTGCGGGGGCGTGGCCGGGGATCGATCTGGTGGTCCACGCGACGCGGGACTGCATCATCCGCTCACTGCTCGACACCGGCGGATTCCGACCCCTTCGACACCCTCAAATGCGATGAGCCCGAAAAGCCGCGCTCATACGCTCTGCTCAGGCGAAGGGTGACGGACTGGCCTGCGCCCTCGGGTAGACCACAGCGCGCCGACGATGAGGGGAATCTGGAACGGAAGACGAAGCAGCCTCTTCCTATCCGTGTCGAGGCCGAAGCCGTCACGTTTGTTCCGCCACTGCGCCACATTGCCCGGGAAGACTGCTACGAAGAAGGCTGCGACCACACCGCCAACCACGCGCTGCCGTCGTCCACTGAGAAGGGCCGCGCCGAGTGCGATTTCAGTGACGCCGGAAGCAAGGACGGTCGCGTCTTCGCTGACCGGTACCCAGGACGGCACCTGTGCGCGGAACTCTTCACGAGCGGATGTCAGGTGGGTGACACCGGCGTAGGTAAGGGCTGAGCCAAGCAGCAAACGTACCGCTGTGCGGGCCCGGCCGCGGTGCACGGGGTGGGCGTCACTCATGTGCGTGTTCATCGGCTGTCCATTCTTCGATAGCGGCGAGGATTTCGGGAGAATCTGGGGTGGTGCGTGGTCGGAAACGCTTGACGCGGCCGTCGGGATGGACAAGGAACTTCTCAAAGTTCCACGTCACCTTGCCTGACTTACCGTTGGCGTCCGCGACGGTCGTGAGCTGCTTGTACAGAGGGTGCGCGTTCCTCCTGTTGACCCGAACCTTCTCGGCCATCGGGAACGTCACTCCCCACGTCGCCGAGCAGTAGTCGGCGATCGCCTCCGACGAGTCTAGCTCCTGCAGGAACGGGTTGCTCGTGAAGCCGATCACCGTGAACCTTCGATCGCGGTAGCGACGTCGTAGATCCTCGAGCTGCTCGTACTGCGGAGCGAGTCCACATCGGGAGGCGACGTTGACCACTAGCGCGACCCCGCCTCCCGAGAGCTCACGGGACTGCCGCACGATCAGGTGACAGTTGGGGTGTCAGGCCGCGAGGCCCACGGCGGGGTTCACGATGGTCTCGTATTCGATGGGCGTCAATCGGCCCAGGCGGGCCTGTCGACGACGCCGGTGGTAGGTCCTCTCGATCCAGGTGATGATCGCAATCCGGAGCTCTTCTCGAGCCCGCCACCGCCTGCGGGCCAGGACGTTCTTTTGCAGCAGCGCGGAGAAAGACTCCATCGCGGCGTTGTCCCCGGCAGCGCCGACTTTCCCCATCGATCCGATGAGGTGGTGACGGTTCAGGGCGTGGACGAATTTCCGTGACCGGAACTGGGTGGATTCAACTGGTGGACGCAACACCTCAGGTCGAGGAGGGTGTTGATGGGACGACCAGCTGGATGGCTGAAGG
>NZ_JAKJJW010000036.1:0-36148 GCF_025669985.1 Brachybacterium atlanticum
ACCAGCCCCCGACCACCACCCCGACTCCCGAGCCGGCCGCTCTTGCGGCTTGACTCAGAACATAGGGACACCCCCCCGCGTCGCCGTGCGCATCGGTCGCCCGCCCGACCCCCGTCGGCCGCGCGGACGACCCCAGCGCGACGATCGTCGTCGTTCCCTCCTCCCTGCGGTCGTGATCGGGCCTGACCAGGGTGATCGGTGATGCGCTGCGGGGCTCGCGGGTCTACCGTCGGACCATGGCCCGCACGGGCCTGCTGTTCCGACCTCTATGAGCCGATGCGCTCGAGGAGCTCCTCATGACCTTCCCGCCCACCGCGTCGCCGGCGGCCCCCGCGCCGCCGCAGAAGCCGTCCCTGTTCAACGGCGCCACCACCCACGGCGTCCGCGGCCAGCGCCGGATCCGCCACCCCTGGGAGCTGCCGCTGCTGTGGGTGGGAGTGGCCGCGACGGTGCTCGGCTACCTCTCCTGGGGCGGCGCGATCGGCGGCACGATCTGGCTGTATGCCGAACAGGGCGAGGATGCGGTCTCCAAGGCGTGGGAGTACGCCTCGATGCTCCCGCTGGTGATCCAGCTGGTGTTCCTGCTGCCGCTGCTGCCCCTGATCATCTGGTGGGTGCGCGCGATCATGTACGCCCAGATGCGGGCCACCTCCGTGCGGATGAGCCCCACCCAGTTCCCCGAGGGCTACCGGATGGTGGCCGAGGCCGCCGCCCAGTTCGGGATGCGCAACGTCCCGGACGCCTACGTGACCATGGGCAACGGCGTGATCAACGCCTTCGCCTCCGGCCACGGCTTCCGCCGCTTCGTGGTGGTGCACTCGGACCTGTTCGAGGTCGGCGGCCAGGGCCGTGACCGCGACGCGCTGAAGTTCGTGATCGGCCACGAGGTGGGCCACCTCGCCGCCGGCCACGTCTCCTACTTCCGTCTGCTGTTCACCAACCTGCTCTCCCTGGTCCCGCTGCTGGGCCCGGCCCTGTCCCGCTCCCAGGAGTACACCGCCGACAACTTCGGCTACAGCTTCGCGCCCGAGGGCTCCGCCGGCGTGATGGGCCTGCTCTCCGGTGGCAAGTACCTGGGCACCGAGGTCAACGTCCACGAGCTCGCCGACCGCGCCGCGACCGACCCGAGCTTCTTCGTGCACTGGGTCAACTGGGGCTCCTCCCACCCGATCACCACCTGGCGCGCCCACGCCCTGCGCGACCGCTCCAAGCCCGGCGCGCTGTGGATCCGCCCCAAGGGCCACCTCTTCGACTCGCCGCTGCCGGCCGGTCACCGCTGGTCCTCCCTGTACCCGAGCCCCGGCGAGGCGATCACGCTGCTCGACGCCGCCGACGGTGTCCGTCCCGCGGGATACGACGACCAGTTCGGCCGCTTCACCCGCGTGCCCACCCCGGACCGTCCCGGGGTGCGCACCCTGCAGACCTTCGCGCCGCTGCTCAGCGACCGCACGGCCTACGTCATCCCGTCCGGCCCGTACAACGACGACGCCCGGCGCATCGCGGCCGACGACGTCGTCGCGAGCCCGTTCGCCGCTCCCGAGCAGCAGGCCGCGACGGGCACCGGCTTCGGGACGGCAGGCACCGACAAGACCTCGGGGCCCCGCACGGACGAGTCCGCCTCCGGGCCGGGCGACGAGGATCCCTCCCAGTCCTGACCCGCACATCCCGCAGCGGCCGGTCCCTCCTCGGGCCGGCCGCTGCGGTGTCCCTCCGGTCACCCCACCCTCCACAGAAGTGCAGTCACTGCATAAGGTGTCCGGGTGATCCCCCACTACAGCGCGCCGACCCCTGCGGTGCGTCGCAAGCCCCTGCTCGCCGTCCTCCTCGCCCCCCTGTTCATGGCCCTGATCGCCGTGAGCGTCATCAACGTCGCCCTCACCGCGATCGGCGAGGGCCTCGAGGCGGACACCGGCTCGCTGCAGTGGGTGATCTCCGGCTACGCCCTCTCCTTCGCGATCCTGCTGGTCCCCGCCGGGCGCGCGGGGGACGCGACCGGGCGTCGGCGCATGTTCGTGATCGGCGTCGGGATCTTCACGCTCGGCTCCCTGATGTCGGGCCTGGCCCCGAACGTCGAGATGCTGAACCTCGCCCGCATCCTGCAGGGCATCGGCTCGGGCCTGCTGAACCCACAGACCGTCGCCCTGATCCAGCAGCACTTCCGCGGCCAGGACCGCGCCCGGGCCTTCGCGCTGCTGGCCACCACCGTCGCCGTCGCGACCGCCATCGGCCCCGTGATCGGCGGTCTGCTGATCCAGGTGCTCGGCCCGAACTGGGGCTGGCGCTGGATGTTCCTCATGAACGTCCCCATCGGCATCGGCGCGATCATCGGCACCTTCCGCTTCATCCCCGACGACCGCGCACGCGGCAAGGCACGCCCCGACCTCGACCCCGTCGGCACGATCCTGCTGTGCCTGGCGATCCTCGGGATCATGCTGCCCTTCCTCGAGCGCGGCGTGAACGCGCTGGTGTGGCTGTCCTTCCCTGCCGGCCTGCTGGTGCTGGGGCTGTGGTGGACCTGGGAGCGGCGCTACAAGAGCCGCGGCAGCTCGCCCATGGTCGACACCGCGATCTTCGCCAACAAGGCTTTCCGCAACGGCATCCTCATCGTCTCGGTGTACTTCCTCGGCGCGACCAGCGTGTGGATCATCGTGCCGCTGTTCCTGCAGATGCACCTCCACCACACCGCCTTCGAGGCGTCCCTGCTGGGGCTGCCCTCCTCGATCGCCGCCGCGATCAGCTCCCAGATCGCCGGCCGCTACGTGCTCACCCTGGGCCGGCGCATGGTGATCGCCGGATTCGGTGTGGCGTTCCTGGGCCTGTTGGGAACCACGCTGCTGGCCGGCTTCGTGGAGTCCGGCGTGGTCGCGTTCTGGTGGCTGGCCGCACCGCTGATGCTGATGGGCCTGAGCCAGGGCATGACCATCTCCCCGAACCAGACCCTCACCCTGAACTCGGTGGATCCCCGCTTCGGCGGCGTCGCCGGCGGCATCCTCCAGCTCGGCCAGCGCCTCGGCGCCGCGATCGGCACCGCGATGATCCCCGGCATCATCTTCTCCCTCACCGACGGCGGCACCGCCTGGCTCGAAGCGTTCACGATCGCGCTGGTGATCATCATGGCGCTGACCCTCGCCGCGATGGGCGTCAGCTTCGCCGACCGCGCCCGCGAGAAGGAGGCGCCCGGGGCGCTGTGAGCCCCTGGTCGTCGCCGTCGGGCGGGCGTAGCCTGGGCCGCACCGCCGACGGCCGACGGATCCAGCCGGGTCCCAGGCGCGCCCCGGGGACCAGAGCCACGGTGCACCGCTCGCAGCAGGCACGAGCAGGGCGCGCTCTCACGACCGGATGGGGAGAGGACGCTCAGGACCCCGATGCGCCAGGACCCGCCTTCCAGCTGACAGCGACCGGTGGAATTCCCGCGGCGACCGAGGCGCCCGACGAGGCCGGATCCGAGCACCCCTCGCCCGGCCGACGGGACCCGCATCGCCCCGGCCGGGGCGTCGCCGCCGAGATCGCTCTGCTGCTGGTGCTGTTCCTCGCGCTGCCGCCGCTGCTCCTCGGCGGCACCCCCGCCGAGACCGTCGCCCGACGCTTCCTCCAGGCCCTCGTCGAGGGGGACATGGCCACCATCCAGGAGCACCTCACCCCGCCCGGCGACGCCCTCGACCTGGCCCTCGTGCCCGCCGTGGTCGAGGCGACGGACGCCCGCATCGAGGGCTTCACCCTGCTGTCCACCCGCTTCGAGGACGGCCGCGCCGAGGTCCGCACCCGCCTGCGCGTGGGCGCGCGCTCCCTGACCACCACCCTCCACCTCGAACGACGCCAGGACGGAGCCTGGCCGCGACCCGCCTGGACGCTCGTGCCGCTCACCCTGCCCACCGTGATGGTCGCGATACCCGTCGGCACCGCCGAGCTCAGCGTGAACGGGCAGAGGATCACTGTCCCGGCGGCCAGCCGGCCCCGCGGCGCCGAAGGGCTCGGCATCATCACCCTGCGCATGCTGCCCGGGCTCTACGAGATCGAGGCCCCGCCCCGCGACGGGAGCCTGGACCCGGTGCCCGCCCGGATCAATGTGCCGCCGCTGCTGAGCCCCTGGACCTCCGTGCCGCTCCAGGCCGGCTACGCCCTCACCGACGCCGGGGAGGAGCAGCTCGCGGACTCACTGAATGACTCCCTCCTCGGGTGCCTGCGCAGCACCTCCCCGGCACCGCTCGGCTGCCCGGTCGAGGCGCCCGACGCGCACGGCCTCTCCGGCAGGTGGCGGCTGATCACGCCGCCGGAGGTCAGCGTCTCCCCAGGCTGGATGGGTGTCTTCACCCTCTACGCCCGTGGCGGTGTCGCCGAGTTCACCGTCCCCGCCGCCCACGGGCAGGCGCCGCGCACCCACCGCGTCCTCCTCGATGCCCGGGCCATGGGCGCTCTGGACCGCGAGGGCGAGTTCGTGACCTCGTGGAGCCCGTGAGAGGGCAGCGCCGCGCCTCACGACAGACGGCACCGGGATACCCTCTCCCGAGGCATCGACGCGAACAGGGGGCGCAGTGGGGCGGAGCAGCCGGCGGGGGAGCGGACGGGATCAGCGGGCGACCGGGCGCGTCATCGCCGGGGGATGGGACGGGGCCGAAGAGCGGCCCCTGTCGGGCCCAAGCCCGTCGGCCGAACTCCCGGCGGCCGGAGTGCCGCCGACTCCCGCCGCCGCGGGGCCCTCTCCCGCGCCGCTCCGCCGTCGCCGCTGGTGGCTGCTCGGTGGGGTCGCCGCGCTGCTCGCCCTCGTGCTGGTGCTGCCGCAGGTGCTGGTGGGGGAGCGCTCGCCGGAGACCGAGGCGCGCAGCTTCCTCCAGGCGATCCTCGATGGTGACACCGACGCCGTGCGCGAGCACATGGTCGAGCCCGAGGGCGGGGTGCTCGACCTCGCCCTCACCGACCAGGTGGTGCTGGCCGCCGAGGAGCGCGTGGACCGCTTCACGATCGAGGAGACGCGCGTCGACGGCGACACCGCCCAGGTCACGGCCACGCTCAGCCTCGGCCGGCGCACCCAGGAGACCACCCTCCACCTCACCCGGCACCGCGAGGGGGCGCTGCGCCGCCCGGTGTGGGAGCTGGAGCCCGTGGAGCTGCCGGTGATGCGGGTCGCCGTGCCCGTCAGCGCCGCCGCGGTGCTGATCAACGGGGTCGAGGTCCCGTTGTCGGACGAGGCCAGGGCGAACCAGGCCTTCGGGCTCGTCGAGGTGCACCTGGTGGTGCTGCCCGGCGTGTATCAGATCAGCGCCCCCGAGGGCGGGGAGGCGGTCACCCCGACCACGGTCCGCTCGACCATCCCGCCCGTGCTCGGGCCCTGGCTGAACTCGCTCATCGAGATCGGCTACGAGCTCACCGAGACCGGCGAGGAGCAGCTCGGCACCTACCTGATCGACACGGCGCTCGTCGAGTGCGCGGGCAGCACCCAGCCGCGGCCTGAGAACTGCCCCCTCAGCGCTCCGGAGGAGGTCACCGGTGAGGGCACCTGGCAGATCCTCACCCCGCCGCAGATCCACGTCGCGGGAGGGGCGACGGGCTACTACGACGCCTACGGCTACGGCGGCCTTGCCGAGTTCACCGTGACCGCCGAGGACGGGAGCACCACCGTGCACCGCGTCCCGATCGAGGAGACCGCGATCGGGATGATGGACCGGGACGGCCGCTTCTACGGCACCTGGTTCGGGAACCAGGAGGCCGTCTACTACTGAGGTGCTCGGCCGCCAGGGCTCAGGCCGGGGCGAGTGTCTCCTCGGGCTCGGCCGGCCCGGCGCCGACGGGGCGGGCCCCGGCATCGGCCGGCTTGCGGCGGATGAGCAGCGCGATCGCCACGTGGCCCATCACGATCAGCCACGCCTGCTCCGGCACGCGCGACATGATCCCGAGGACCTCCACCGCCCCGTCCGCGCGGAGGGAGTGACACGGCTGTATCTTCTCGAGAAATACACCACTGTCGTTCCCGAAGTGCTCGAGAATATTCTGAATTCGGTAAAGAGATGACCCGAGAAGGGGAATCTTTCGGGTGGGGTCACTTCCCGGGATGGGTCGAGCAGGTCACTGTGGAGGTGTGCTCTCTGCGGGCGCGCAGGTCAGCGGCGTTCTCGTCGGCCAGGCGCTCCGCGACGGCCATCCCTCCCGTCTCACTGACTTCCCCGATCCGAGGAGCTCTCGATGTCCGACTCCCGCACGCCCACCCATCGCGCCCCCGGAAGGGCCGTCGCCTTCCGCGGCGTCCGCCTCGCCCCGAAGGTCGCCGCGGCCACCGGCGGCGCCGTGGTCGTCGCCGGGCTCGGGCTCGTCGGCACCGAGAGCGCCACCGCAGGCGGCACCGTCTGGGACGACGTCGCCCAGTGCGAGTCCGGCGGCAACTGGTCGATCAACACCGGCAACGGCTACTACGGCGGACTGCAGTTCTCGAGCTCCACCTGGAAGGCCTTCGGCGGCGCCGAGTACGCCTCGACCGCGAACCAGGCCAGCAAGGCCGAGCAGATCGCCGTCGCCCAGCGCACCCTCCACCAGCAGGGCCCCGGCGCCTGGCCCACTTGTGGCAAGAAGGCCGGCCTCACCCGCGCCAACGGCGGCGCCGATGCGAATGCGCAGCCCGGCCGCAGCTCGAGCGGCAGCTCCCGCGACGCCGACCGCACCAGCCCCGCCTCCGGCCCGCTCGCCGTCGATGGCAAGTTCGGCCCCGCCACCACCCGCTCCCTTCAGGGCTGGATCGGTGTGTCGCAGGACGGCTCGCTGTCCACCTCCGACATCAAGGCGCTGCAGACCAAGATCGGCGCCGGCCGCGATGGGAAGATCGGTCCCGAGACCACCGGCAAGCTCCGTGCGGCCATCGGCCTCGGCAGTAACGGGGCGCGGGACTTCCGCACCGACTCCGCCACCGTCCACTCGCTGCAGAGCTTCCTGAACAGCGGCGCCCCGGCCGAGGCCCCCTCCTCCGGCAGCTCCACCCCGGCGACGCCGAGCACCGGAGCCTCCCTAGTGGTCGACGGCAAGTTCGGCCCCAAGACCACCCGTGCCCTTCAGGGCTGGGTCGGCGTGACGCAGGACGGTTCGCTGTCCACCTCCGACATCAAGGCGCTGCAGACGAAGATCGGTGCCGCGCCCGACGGCAAGATCGGCGCCGAGACGACCCGCAAGCTGCGGGCCGAGATCGGCCTGAAGAGCAACGGCGTGTGGGACTTCCGCGCCAGCTACTCCACTGTGAAGGCGCTCCAGCAGTTCCTCAACGGGTGAGGCGGGCGGGCCGAGCCCGCTGTCACGCACCTCTGACGACGCGTCGGCCCAGGACGGGGCCGACGCGTCGTCCTTCGTGCGCGAGCGTCGAGCCCTTGGTGCGGCGCCGCGCTTCTCGCAGCGCAGAGCCTGACGTAAGGTATACCTGCGATCCGGACGTATTGGACATAGTGCTCGACGATGCGGCTGTCTCGACGAGGGGTGTTACAGCGACCTCCCTCGAAGGGCGGCCGGGGCGGGCAGGGTGTTCGCGACGGCAGCCGGGTGGTGTGGGAGCCCACCGCCGCGCATGGTGACGGCGGGCTGTCACAGCTTCCGGATGCTCCACGACCGGTGTCCCGAGTCCGCGGTCGAGTCCGTCCATCTCGTGCGCCGGGCCCCGTCGTCCGAGGCGCGCGGTGCGGGGCGTCGCTCGATGTGCGACGCCTCCGTCCGGCCTGGGTCGACGGTCGGTCATCTATTGGAGGTTCCACGATGAAGGAAGCAATTCCCCCCGACGGCGGGGTGGCTCTCGAGGAGCAGCCCGGGGGGCGCGACGCGCCCGCCGGCGCCCCGGCGACGTCGCTGGAGGTCCGCCCGATCGGCGACGAGGAGTTTCGCGACCACGTTCGCTCCGCGGAGACGGCCAGCTATCAGCAGACACCCGAATGGTCCGCAGTCCGAGGCGGCGAGTGGGACTCCGAGCTGGTGGGCTGGTTCGACCCGCAGGGGCGCCGTGCGGCGGTCTCCGTCATCCGCTATCAGCGGCTGCCGGTGCTCGGGTACCGGCTCGCCTATCTCCCCATGGGCCCGGTCGTGGAGTGGGCCCGTGTCCCGATCGGCGAGGTGCTCGCCGCCCTGCGCCGCCACCTCGAGAGCAGGCGCGTGTTCGCCATCCGGATGTATCCGCAGCTGCGGCACCGGATTTGGACGAGCTCGACGGTGCGTCGCGCCCTCGCAGACTCCTCCCTCACCCATCTCGCGCGGGTGGAGCCCGATGCGCAGGACGTCGTCGCGGAATCCCTGGTGAACGCCCTGCGGGGTGGAGGGTGGCGTGAGCTGGGCGATGACGAGGCGGTCGAGAGCACCCAGCCGCGCTTCACCTACCAGGTGCCCCTCGCGGGGCGCTCGGAGGACGAGGTCCTCGCGGGGTTCTCCAAGGTGTGGCGCAAGAACGTCCGCAGCGCTGCTCGGCAGGGTGTCGAGGTCCGGCCGGCGGACCGGGGCGACCTGCAGGAGCTGCATCGGCTCCACGAGGAGACGGCGGCGCGGAGCGGCTTCACCGCCCAGCCTCGGTCCTACATGGAGGCGCTGTGGGACCAGTTCTCCGGGGACGGCCCGTTCCCGCTAGACGTCGACCTCGCGCGCCATGACGGCGAGGTGTTCTCGGGCAACGTCACGGTGAGCGTCGGGGGCGTGGCCTACGCCATCATCGCCGGCAACAGTTCTCATCACCGGGAGCTGCGTGCCTCCAACGCCGTCTACTGGGCCCAGATCCAGCGCTCGATCTCCCGGGGATCCGCCGCCTACGACCTCGGCGCGGTGCCTCCCTCGCTCGACGCCGACCACCCGCATGCGGGCCTGCTGCAGTTCAAGCTCGGTCTCGGGGGAGAGGTCGCAGAGGGGGTCGGCGGCTGGGACCTGGCGCTTCGCCCTGCCCTCTATGCGGCGTTCACGACCCTGCACCCGCTGTACACGGGCGCCTCGGCGGACGTGAGGCGCCGCTTCCGGCCGGGTCGGGCGGGCGGCGAGGCCTGACGCGGGGCTCGGGGCGGGTGGACGCCGTGAGCAGGTGAGATCGCCTCGCAGTGAGGGCGAGGTGATCGCGCGAGGTTGCAAAGGTTGTCCGATTTGTCCATTATGGAAGGGGGTGCCAGTTCGTGAACTGGCTATGGCGCGTCGCTTCGCGCCTCCCCCGCCCCTGCGGAGTGACGTCCGAGGTCAAGGAACCTGTGCCGCAGGGCGGTCCAACCCCTGCGTGAGGAGTTCTCCATGGTGCACTCGGCTGCTGGTGAAGGGTCGGCGCCGTCGACCCCCGCATTCGTGATCGACCGGCGCCTGCTGGATGTGCTCGTCTCCAGGTTCCGCGCCGCGCTCGACGAGCACTGGCCGGGGGCGATCCTGTCCTACTCCTTCAAGACGAACTCGCTGCCCTGGCTGATCGCCGACATGCGCCGGCGGGGGGTCTGGGCAGAGGTGGTCTCCGATGCCGAGTACGACCTCGCCCTGGCCCTCGGGTACGGCCCCGAGCGCATCGTCTTCAATGGGCCGATAAAGTCCAGGGAACGGTTGCGGTCCGCCCTCCGGGAGGGGTCGCTCATCAACCTCGACTCCCTCCGCGAGGTGACGTGGACGGCCGAGCTCGCCCGCGAGGAGCCGCATCTTTCGCTCGCGGTCGGGCTGCGGGTGAACTGGGATCTGGAGTCGCACTGCCCAGGTGAGAGCACCACGGGCGACGAGGGGAGCCGGTTCGGCTTCAACGTGGACAACGGCGCCCTAGATCGGGCGATGGAGGAGCTCGCCGAGGCGGGCGTCCGGATCGCTGGAATCCACATGCATCGCAACTCGCTCACGCAGAGCCTGGGCGTCTACCGCGCCGCGGCCACCGTGGCGGCGGACCTCATCACCTCCCGCGAGCTCGATCTCGACTGGGTGGACATCGGCGGCGGGTTCTTCGGGAGCCTCGAGGGGAGCCCGACGTTCCACGACTACGTGCGCGTGATCCGCGAGGTGCTCGAACCCGTGGTCGACGTCGACCGCACACGGCTCGTGGTCGAGCCGGGCGGCTCGGTGATCGCCGTGCCCGTCGAGTTCCATGCGAGCGTGCTCGACGTGAAGGACGTCGGCGACCGACGGCACGTCGTCACGGATGCGAGCCGCACGGACATCGATCCGCTGTTCCGCCGCCGCCGTCCCTTCGACGTGGCCACGGACTCGACCTCCGAGCGTCTCCTCCCCGAGCAGATCATCAGCGGTTTCACGTGCATGGAGGATGACCGGCTCACCCGGATGCACGATGCGCCCGAGCTCGCGGTGGGGGACCGCCTCGTCTTCGCGCGGGTCGGCGCGTACACCATGAGCTACCAGTCCTCGTTCATCGAGTTCCTCCCTGCGGTGTACGTCCGCGAGGGGGAGGAGTACACCCTGGTGCGCCGCGCCTGGGGTGTCGAGGACTATCTGCAGGGGAGCCGGTGGGAGGTCGAGGACGGCGAGCCCGGGACGGCGGGTGGGCGCACCGCGGTGCCCGCCGGGCGGAACGAGGGTGCCGGCTCCCAGGCAAGAGACGGCGCCCTGGACGCTGCCCTCACTGCATCGGAGCGATGACGGTGAAATCCTCGCGGCGGGCGGTCGAGACCCCGGTCCGGTAGGCCAGCAGAGCCGGATCGGGTTCGAGGCCCGCGGCCGAGCGGATCAGCGCTGCGGGGAGGTCCGCCCCGGCACGGTGGACGAAGGGGTAGCCGCCGCCCAGTCGCGGGTTGATGTCGATGACCTGCGGCTCCCCCTCGGCGGTCTCTCGCAGGTCCACATCGATCGCGGCCGTGGGCCGCAGCAGCTCTCCGATCGCCTCGATCGCGGGTCGGAAGAGTGCGGCGCTCACCGTCGTCGCCACGTCGGTGTCGCCTCCGCGCATCAGGTCCTTGCGGCGTGCGAGCACGCCGAGCACCTCGCCCCGCCTCTCGACGTCGAAGACGCCGTCGACTCCGTATTCGGGGCCGGGGAGGGCGTCCTGCACCACGACCGCCTCGTGGTCGTGCGCGGCCGGGAGGCCGTCGGCTCCGAGGGCCGTCCGCGCCGACTCCGCCACCGCCTCGGGGAGCTCCTCGGCGCCGACGACCCGCAGTCCCGTCGACCCGCTGCCGAACCGGTGCTTCACGACGAAGCGCGCCTCCGCGCCGGCTGAGGATCGGATGTCGTCGACGTCGGTTCCGAGCGCCGTGCGGGGGGTCGGGATGCCGCGCTCGGCGAGCGCGGTCGCCATCCGGAGCTTGTCCAGGACGATCGGCTGGCTCTCGGCGTCGAGCACGGCGACGCGGCACCCGAGTGACCGCATGTCGTCGGCGAGTCCGCCGGAGAGGACCTGCAGCTCGTAGTCGTTGAGGGACAGGAACAGATCCGGACGCTCCGCACGGCACCACTCCCGTAGCGCCGCCGGGTACTCGGGGCTGTTGTACGCCGGAGCCTGCACCGCGCGATCTGCGAGCCCGGTGCTCGGGCTCTGCATGCGGTACTCCATGGCTATGACCTCGCCACGCAGCCCGGACCAGTCCAGCGCCCGCCGGAACCATTCCACGTAGTGGGCGCGGCGTCCGGCCGAGGAGATGACGATCTTCATCAGTCCAACCTAGTGTTCGTCGTGGGGATGCCGGGGGGGGGCGCCGCTGCACCCGGAAGCTGCCGGCATCCTTCGGGGGCCGGGCTCCGTGAGCTCGGAGATCGTGCTGGGGCGGCCGACGGTGGTCCGGATTAGGCGGCCGTGCCGATCGGTGAGGAGCGGCGATTCGTCCGCTTTGCGTAGTCTACTATGCGGGAAGGGTCGACGCGGCCCGGAACGGCTGGACGGCGGGGGAGGCAACGTGCCGCCCTTGGAGGAGCGGGGGATGGGAGCGCGAGATGGGCGACGGTGGCGCGATGGTGATCGGCTCGGCCGGTCGTCGGCTGTATCTCGTGGACTGGTTCCGCCAGGCCTATGAAAGCCTCGGCCTCGAGGGGCGGGTGATCGTCACCGAGAACGACCCCACGAGCGCCGCGGCGGGCTACGGGGACATCGGGCGTCGTCTCCCGTGCTATGCCGATCCCGACTACGATCCGGCGCTCCTCGCGCTCGTGGACGAGCTGCGTCCGAGCCTGTTCCTCTCCGTGAACGACTACGAGCTCATGCATCTCCACGTCGCTACGGATCTCGCGGAGCAGATGCGGGAACGGGGCGTGCTCGTGCCCGGCGTGGACCGGGCCTGGCAGCTCGGCTGCGCCGACAAGCTCCGCATGGCGCAGCTGCTCGAGGGGATCGGCGTGCCCACCCCGCGCACGGTCGCCGGCGACGACGAGGCCGGCATCGCCGAGATCGCCGAGGCCTCCGACCTGCTCGTCGTGAAGCATCGTCTGGGCAGCGGCTCCTCCGGTCTCGCACTGGTGGGAGCCGACGGGGTCCGCGCCGCGGTCGACGCCGCGATCGACTCCGCGCCCGCCCCGGCCGACGGCTCCGCGCCCAGCGGGCAGGATGTCGTGGTCCAGCCCTGCCTGCCCGGCGTGGAGCACGGAGTGGACCTCGTGGCCGACCTGCGCGAGCCCGGCGCGCTGCGGGCCGTGCTCGCGCGTCGAAAGATGCGCATGCGCGCCGGCGAGACCGATAAGGCCGCCTCCGCGGATCCCGCGCCCTTCGTCGCCAATGCCGAGAGGATCGCGCGTGCCGCGCAGCTCACGGGCCTGGTCGACACCGACATGTTCCTCGCCGAGGGCCGTGAGCCTTCCGTCATCGACATCAACCCCCGCTTCGGCGGCGGCTACCCCTTCGTGCACCTGGCCGGGGCCGACGTGCCGCGCTTCTACCTCGCCCGCGCCCTCGGCCTCGAGGTCGGCGAGGAGTGGCGGGAGTACGCCCCCGGCGTCGTCTCCGCGAAGCACGAGAGCGTGCGGGTGACCTCGACCGGGCTGTGATTCCGCCCGAGGTCCGCGTGCGTCGGTGACGCGGACGCACGCCGGGTGCGAGCCGTTCCAATCCCCGGCATCTCCGCGCCGTGCAAGGCCACGAGCGCGCCGCGAAGTGCCGTTCACCGCATCGGGGGCGGCGCTTGGTGCGGTCCGCCTCTCCGTCGGCCCGGGCCCTCCGGATGAGGTGTTCGCCCGCTTCCCGGACCTTCGCTTCCACTCCGGGCGAACTGGATGTATGGTACGAACCGTCTCAAGACGGGCAAAACGGACATCGCGACAACGCCGCAGGTCTGGGGCCCGCACCACCGGAAGAGGGGTCGCCATGTCCATCATCTCCCTGAACGCCGTCCTGCGCCCCGCAGCTCCTGGCCCGCGTCGGAGCGAGAAGACCGGACAAACGCTCCGGGGCGCCGAGAGGAAGGAGATCCTCGACCGGGATCTCCATCCCGCGCCGATCGCGTTCATCGTGATCGACTCCGTGATGTGGTTCCTCGGCCTCTGGGCGGCCTCTGCGCTGCGCCTCGAGACCCTAGCCCTCACCGCCGACCTCACCCTCGACGGGAGCGGCACCCCTCTGGTCGGCCTGCTCCTGCTCACCGCGATCGCCGTCGCCGTATACACCCTGCTCGGGCGTGCGGTGCGCCTGCACCAGGGGCGGCATCTCGTGGGCAGCTTTGACGAGATGCCGCCGCTGGCGGGGGTGGTCGCCGCCACCGCCGTGATGGTCACCGCGACCAACGCCGTGTGGCCGGAACGGATGCTGCCGATGACCGCACCTGTCATCGCCGCCCCCCTCGTCATCGTCGCCGTCGCGTCCGTGCGCTACCTCGTGCGCCTGCTCGCCGTGCGCGCCCTCCGCGCCCTGCGCGAGGCCGAGGTGCAGCCCTCGCGCGCGCTGATCGTGGGCGCCGGCGACGTCGGCCGAGCGCTCGCCGACTCGATGCAGCGCGACCCCTCCTCCACCTGGGACCCCGTCGGCTACCTCGAAGACGACCCGCGCAAGCGCCACTTCCGCCATGCCGGGGTCAGCGTCGTCGGGAGCATCGACCAGCTGCACTACGCCCTCGAGCGCACCGGTGCGGACATCCTCGTCATCGCCACCTCCCACATCTCGGCCGACACCATGGGCACGCTCACCGCCGCGGCGTCGGAGCTGGATCTCCCGGTGAAGATCGTCCCGCCGCTGAACGAGATGATCGACGGGGTCCACCACGCCGACCTGCGCGAGATCCAGCCGGCCGACCTCCTCGGCCGCCGCCAGGTCGACACGGACCTGTCGACCATCAACTCCCTACTGCGCGGGAAGTCCGTCCTGGTCACGGGGGCCGGCGGCTCCATCGGCTCGGAGCTCTGCCGTCAGATCTCGAAGTCCGGGCCCAAGGAGCTCGTGATGCTGGACCGCGACGAGTCGGCCCTGCACGCCCTGCTGCTGACCATGGGCGGCACCGCCGACCTCGGCAACGGCAACATGGAGCTCGCCGACATTCGCGACGCCGCCCGGCTCGATGCGGTGTTCGCCCGCCATAAGCCCGACATCGTCTTCCACGCGGCGGCGCTCAAGCACGTGAACATGCTCGAGAAGTCCCCCGACGAGGCCTTCAAGACCAACGTGCTCGGCACCCACAACGTGCTCGAGGCTTCCCACCGCCACGGCGTGGAGCGCTTCGTGAACATCTCCACGGACAAGGCCGCGGACCCGCACAACGTGCTCGGCTACTCCAAGCGCATCGCCGAGGGGCTCACCGCCCACAAGGGCCGCACCGCCGGTCACGGCACCTGGCTGAGCGTCCGCTTCGGCAACGTGCTCGCCACCCGCGGCTCCGTGATCCACACCTTCATCGCGCAGATCGAGCAGGGCGGTCCGGTCACCGTCACCGACCCCGAGGTCACCCGCTTCTTCATGACCGTCTCCGAGGCCGTGCAGCTCGTGCTGCAGGCCGCGGTGGTGGGGGAGAGCGGTGGCGCGCTCGTGCTCGACATGGGCCGGCCCGTCCCGATCGTACAGCTCGCCCAGCAGCTCATCGACGCCTCAGGCAAGGAGGTCGAGATCGTCTTCTCGGGCCTCCGTCCCGGCGAGAAGCTCCACGAGGACCTGTTCGCCCCCGGGGAGGATTCCCGACAGACCTCGCACCCGCTGATCCGGGGCGTGCCGGTCGTGCCCGTCTCCTACGAGGAGCTGCCCGACCCGCGCTCGCTGCTCAGCGACGCCCAGATCCGAGACGTCCTGACCACCGTGTGCGAGGCGATGGAGGCCACCCGGCCCCCCGTCGTCCGCGCCCCGATCGCAGTGGGGTTCTGAACCATGGCTCGCATCCTCATGTCCGGCCCTGACGTCACCGCTCTCGAGCGCGCCGCCGTCGCCGACGCCTTCGACTCCGGCTGGATCGCTCCGCTCGGCCCCGCCGTCGACGCCTTCGAGGCCTCGATGGCGGAGCGGATCGGCCGACGCCACACCGTCGCCCTCTCCTCCGGCACGGGCGCCCTCCATCTGGGGCTGCTGGCCTGGGGCGTCGGACCCGGCGACGTGGTCCCCACCTCGACCATGACCTTCGCCGCGACCGCGAACGCGATCAGCTACACCGGCGCGACGCCGTACTTCATCGACTCCGACCCGGTCACCGGGCAGATGGATCCCGATCTCCTCGCCCAGGTCCTCGAGGAGCTGGGGGAGGAGGGGACCTCCGTCCCCGCGGTCGTGCCCGTGGATCTACTGGGCCGCAGCGCGGATCACACCCGCATCGTCGAGATCGCCCACCGCGCCGGTGCGAAGGTGCTGGTGGACTCCGCCGAGTCCCTCGGCGCCCACCATGGCGGACTGCCTGCCGGGAAGCACGGCGACGCCGCTATCTTCTCCTTCAACGGCAACAAGATCATGACCACCTCCGGTGGCGGCATGTACCTCACGGACGACGAGGCCGTCGCCTGCCGCGTCCGCCACCTCGCCACCCAGGCGAGGGAGCCCGCGGTGCACTACGAGCACCGCGACATCGGCTTCAACTACCGCCTCTCGAACCTCCTGGCCGCGATGGGCAACGCCCAGCTGACGCGGCTCGACGAGATGATCGCTCGTCGTCGCGCCCGCCGCGAAGCCTACGCCCGGATCGCCGAGGACGTGCCCGGCGTGGAGGTGTTCCAGCGGGCCGGCGACGAGCAGGACAACTGCTGGCTCACCGCGCTGGTGGTCGACCCCGAGGTCGCGGGCATCGACGCGTCCTCCCTGTCCGCCGCCCTCACAGCGGCCGGGATCGAGAGCCGACCGCTGTGGAATCCGATGCACCTCCAGCCCGTCTTCGCGGGCGTCCCCGCCGCGGTCAACGGCGCCTCCGAGCGCCTTTTCCGCACCGGCCTCACCCTGCCCAGCGGCTCCGCGCTGACTGCGGAGGAATGCGGGATCATCGACTACACGCTCAGCGCCGCCCTCGGCCGCCGCCTGCTCTTCCCGCCGTTGACGAAGGCCGCGGCGTGACGCAGGTCGAGGCCCCGGAACGGTGGCGCAGGGCTCGGAAGACCGCGAGGCCCATCCAGCACTTCACCCCGATCCGCCTATCCCCGGAGCAGCGGAGCTATCTGCGCCGACGCCGACGAGCGGATGTCGTCCTCGGCGGCCTCGGCCTCGCGGTCTCCGCCCTGCCGATGCTCATGATCTCGGCCGGCGTGCTGGCGACGATGGGCCGCCCCATCCTGTTCACTCAGGAGCGGGTGACGCAGGACGGCCGCGTGTTCCGGCTGCGGAAGTTCCGCTCGATGCTCGCCGCCGCCTCGGACGGCTCCGACAGCGATGCCGCGCGCCTGGTCCCCTTCGGCAGGCTGCTGAGGGCGACGAGCCTGGACGAGCTTCCGAGCCTGTGGAACGTGGTGTGCGGGGACATGAGCCTCGTCGGCCCCCGCCCGCTGCCCATCACCTACCTTGGCCGTTACAGCGCCGATCAGTTCGCGCGGCACACCGTCTCCGCGGGGCTGACCGGTTACGCCCAGGTCCATGGTCGCAATGCCGTGGCCTGGGACGACCGGCTCGCCATGGACCAGGAGTACGTGCGACGGATCGGGCTCGACCTGGATCTGAGGATTCTGATGGACACCGTCAGCGCAGTGCTGAGCCGTCATGGCGTGACCGACGAGGGCGGGGTGTCCATGGCGGTCTTCCCCGGCCCGCAGTCCACGACGGACCTCGAGATGGTCGGTCCCGACTCCGATGGCGCCTGGGCCTGCCGCGACCGCGAGGGCCGCGTAGTCCTCGAGGGCGACGCGCTGCTTCTCGAGCCGGGGCTGGTCCGGCTGCAGATCAGCGAGGGGCCCGGCGCCGCCGAGGTGGAGGGGGAGCTCCTGGACGAGGCGCTGCTGCTCCTGGCGAGCCGCCTGCGCAAGGAGCTCGACGCCGAGTGGGCGTTCCTCGCGCGGGGCACGGATCCCGGACCCGCGCTGGCGGACGCACTTGCCCGCAGCGGCTACGTCGTCCCCGGTTCTTCCGTCAGATTTCCGGTCGCCTCGCCTCCTCCGTCGGTCCCCGACGGCGGGCAGTCACTGATCGCCTACCTCGGTCTGCCCGAGCGGCGTTTCCTGCACCCACACCCGATGGCGATCGGCTCGACGCGGTGAGCCGCGCGGAGTCCGTGAGCACAACATAGACAAAACGGACATTTCCACCCACAATAGAGGTGGGTCGCCACGCGTGCGTGCCCATGGACGGGGACGAAGGGGAGACGTGATGACGACAGCGAGCACGGGGTCGCAGGCGCCGACGGAACGGCGCGCGGCCCCGGTGATCGGCCTGCTGACCTCCGTCGGGGGGACGTTGGATGCGTTCTTCGTGGAGATCGCTCGCCGTTGGCGCGAGAGCGGCGCCGTCGTCGAGCCCGCCGCGGGGACGCCGTCCGCGGAGCACCCCTCTGCGACCGTGCTCACGGCGGTGACCCGTTCTCCTTCGCCGAGGAACCATCGCGCGATGCGCGAGCTGCGCGAGTGGGTGCGAGAGAAGCGCATCGAGATCGTGGTGACCAACACGGCCACGGCGTCGGCGCTCGTGCGGCTGGCGGACGTGGGCGTCCCCGTCGTCTACTTCTGCCACGGCCTGCACTGGAACGGCCGCCGCGCGGCGGATCTTCCGTTCCGCTCGGTCGAGCGGCTGCTGCTGCATCGCACCGATGCCGTCGTCTGCATGAACTCGGCCGACGAGGCCTGGTTCGCCGCCCACGCACCGCAGACGCCGCGGCTGCGTCTGCTCGCCGGCGTCGGCCTCGACCTCACGACTTATCCGCGCCGTCCGCGCCGTGCCTGGGACGAGGGGGCGGAGCCGCTTCGGCTGGTGTGGTGCGGTGAGTACTCGGAACGCAAGAACCCGGCGGCCATGGTGGAGCTCGCCCACGTGCTGCGGGACCGGGGCGTGGACCTCCGGGTCGACATGCTCGGCGACGGCGCCCTGATCGGCACCGACGCCGTGACCAGTCCGGTCGACGGACTCGTCAGGCACCGGGGACGCAGCGACGTGGTCCCGTGGTTCGACCGCTCGCACGTCCTGGTCCAGACCTCGCGCTGGGAGGGGCTCCCTCGCGTGGGCCTCGAGGCGATCGCGATGGGCCTGCCGGCAGTCGGATTCGACGTGAAGGGCGTCCGCGACCTGCCGGCGGTCTCCGTCGCTCCCGAGGGCGACGTCGATGTGCTTGCCGATGTTGTCCTCGCCGTCGCCCGCGGGCGCGGGGCCGAACTGCCGCCTCCCTCGTCCCTGTCCTCGGAGCATGCGGCGGACGAGCTACTCGACTTCCTGGACTCGGTCCTCAGCGGTGACTACCGACGAGGGCGGATCTATGCGGCTTGACGCCCGAACCGATCCTGACGCACCAGCCGGGATGTGCGGAGTCCCCCGAGCCTTCGCATCCGCCGCCACCCGACCCCGCATGAAAGGAATCCCATGGAACCCCGACAGTTTCTGACCATCCTCAAGGAGCGGTGGCGGTCAGCGCTGCTCGGCGGCCTCGTGGTGCTCGCCGCGGTCGTCGCGGCGACGGCGGTCCAGACCCCGATGTACGAATCCACCACCCGCACCTTCGTGCAGCCTCAGGCCGGGGCCTCGGTGGACGAGCTGAACACCGGGATCGTCCTCGCCGGTCAGCAGATCGCCAGCTACTCCGATCTCGTCACGACGCCCCTGGTCCTGGATCCCGTGATCGAGGAGCTCGGGCTCTCCACGACATCGGACGAGCTCGCCAGGCGGGTCACCGCCACGGTGCGGCCGGACACCCTGATCATCGAGATCAAGGCCAAGGACGAGGATCCGGCAGTGGCGGCCGCGCTCGCCGACGCCACGGCCGCCAGCCTCGGCACCAGCCTGGAGAGTCTGGGCTCGTCCTCGGGGACGCCGGCGATCGGCTTGACGGTCGTCTCGCCGGCGGTCGAGTCGACCTCTCCGGCCTCTCCGTCCATCCTGATGAACACGGCGATCGGGCTGGTCCTCGCGCTGGCCACCGCCGTGACGATCGCTCTCCTCCGCGACCATTTCGACAATCGCGTACGCCGAGTCGAGGACGTGGAGAAGGCGGTGGACCACCCCGTGATCGCCTCGGTGCCCGCCATCCGCGATGCGCAGAGCGCGCCGCTCGTCTCAACCCTGAGTTACGAGGGGCCGCAGTCGGAGGCGTACCGGAGCCTCCGCACGAACCTGCAGTTCATGGCGTGCACCGCGGAGGGCCGGACCCTTCTGATCACCTCGGCGCTGCCGAGCGAGGGCAAGTCGAGCACGGCGATCAATCTCGCCGCCGTCTTCTCGCAGGCCGGCAAGCGCGTCCTCCTGATCGACGCCGACCTGCGCCGCCCTTCGGTGGCGGCGTACACGGGACTCGAAGGCAGTGCGGGGCTGACCACGGTGCTCGCGGGCGACGCGGACCTCATGGACGTCGTCCAGCCGATGCAGGCCGGCGGCCTCGACGTGCTGACCTCGGGCGTTGTCCCCCCGAACCCCAGCGAGCTGTTGGCCAGCTCGCGGATGGGCGAGCTCCTCGCCGAGGCGGAGTCCCGGTACGACCACGTCATCCTGGACACGTCGCCGCTGCTCGCGGTCACCGATCCGGTCGTCCTCGCCCCTCGCGTCGGCGGCACCGTGGTGGTGGCCCGCAGCGATCGCACCCGCCGCTCGCAGCTCGAGGTCGCGATCGACCGCCTCTCCGCGGTGGGTGCCCCGGTGCTCGGCATCGTGCTCAACCGCGTCCATCTCGGGCGCACCGAGAGCTACGACTACGAGTACACGTCGACGCCTCCCGCGGCGCCGACGCACCGAGGCAGGGCGTCGGCGTCGAAGAGCGCATGGGTGCAGACCCCGCGCCTCGACGAGGGAGCGGCTCGGGTCGCACGCCGGTACGAGCCTGCGGTAGAAGCACGCTGACAGTGTCCAGGATCCTGGTGGTCTGCACGGGGAACATCTGCCGTTCCCCCGTCGGCGAGGCCGTGCTGAGGCAGTCCCTCCCCGACAGATTCCGCATCTCGAGCGCCGGCACCCAAGCGGTCGTCGGCGCCCCGGCGGCGCCCGAGGCCGTCCGCTTCGTGCGGCAGGAGGTCGATGTCGCCCTGGACCATGTCGGTCGACAGCTGTCGACCGAGCAGGTCGAGGACGCCGACCTCGTCCTCACCATGACGCTCGAGCAGCGGGCGTGGGTCGCGCGGCTGTCACCTCGGGCCGTGCGACGCACCTTCACGCTCCGGGAGCTGGCGCTGGTCCTGGGGCATCCGGGGCTGACCGCGAGCCGTGGGACCCTCCGCGATCTCGCTCTCGAAGCCTCGATGTTCCGATTCCAGGCGGGCGTCGAAGCGGCGGAGCTGGACATCGAAGATCCGTACGGCCGATCTCCTCGTGACTACGAGAAGGCCTTCCGCGAGGTGCTCGTCGCCGGTCGGATGATCGCGGTCGTCCTGGAAGGCCGTGCCGCGGGGAAGCGGGCCGGCGCACCCGGCCCCACCCGCAAGGTGATCCCCTTCAGGGCCTCGGGAGGGCCGACCTCCGGGACCCTGCCTCCCTGACCTGTCCGCATCCACCGCGCCATCCGGCCCGCACCCGACCACCCCGACCCGCATCGAGGACGGAGCTCCTGACCATGAACGCCACGCCCGCCCAGCCCGTGCACCTGGTCTCGGCCTATGGGCCGACAGCTGGGTCCACGCGCGTGCGCCTGCACGACTGGGCACGGCATCTGGGCCTCAAGACGACCGTCCACGAGCATCTCGGTCTCTCCTCGTCCAGGCCGTCCACCCTTCTGCGGCGCCCGTTCGCCCTCGCCGGCGCCGAGCTGGCCACCCGTCGTGCCGCGGAGCAGGTCGACGGCGGCACCGTGGTCCTCTCGCGGTCCGCCACGCCGTTCTCCCGCGGCGAGGTGGAGGAGCGCATCCTCCGTCGGGCCTCGCGTGCCGTCTACGACGTCGATGATGCCATCCATCTGCCCGTTCACGGGTTAATGTCCCGTGCCTTCCCGAAGCCGCTGGTGTTCGCGCGCGCCGCCCTCGCCGCCGATGTCGTCCTCGCCGGCAACGAGTTCCTCGCCGACGCCGCGTCCCAGTACGCGGCGGACGTCCGGATCATCCCCTCCTGCGTGGAGGTCGAGGACTACGTCCACCGCTCCTCGCGCCCCGCGGCCGATGTCCCTCGCCTCGTCTGGATCGGGTCGCGGTTCACGGAGCGATACCTCACCTCGATCGCCGCTGCCATCGACTCCGCGTGCCGGCGGACCGGCAGCAGCCTCCTGGTGATCAGCAACGGCAGCGGACCCGTCGAGGGTCTCGATCCGGCCCTGCACGAGCGCCAGGATTGGGACGCCGGGCGGTTCACGGAGCAACTGGTCCTCGGCGACGTCGGCATCATGCCTCTCGTGGACAGCGACTGGGAGCGGGGGAAGTGCTCCTACAAGCTCCTCCAGTACGGCGCCGCCGAGCTGCCGGTCGTCGGCAGCCCGGTCGGGATGAACGAGAGTGTGCTGCGGGACCTCGGAGGGGCGGCCCCGACCAGCCTCGACGAGTGGGAGGACGCCCTCGTCGCGGCGCTCGGCTCCTCGCCGGAGGAGCGGGCGGCGGCCGGTGCCCGGGCGATGCGCGCGGTGCAGGAGGGCTACTCCTTCGCGGCGCATGCCGACGCGTGGGTCCGCGCTGTCGGCCTCCCCGCCTCCGAGGTGATCGCGTGATCCGCGCCCAGCGATCGCTCGAGGCGGAGTGGCGGGCCCGGGAGGGGCTCAGCCTCCTCGACCAGGTGAGCGGGGTGCTCAAGACGGCATGTCTGATCTACGTGCTGTGGCTCCCGGTGTCCCGGGGCGACGTGCTCTACCCGGTGCTCGCCCTGCTCGCCGCGGTTTCCGCGTTCGACGTGCTGAGGACGCCCCCGCGCCTCGAGCGGAGCTTCGTGCTCGGGGTCTCGACGCTGATCGGGGTGATCGCCCTCGGCCTCATGGTCGGTGCCGTGCGTGACGTCCCGGGCACCGTGCACCAGGCGATCGTGTGGCTCGGGAGCATGACGATCTGGGGTCTGTGGGCGCTGAGCCTCCGACGAGCGCAGCTGAAGCTCGTCTTCCACGCCATCGTCTTCGTGGTCGGGCTCAACTCCCTGCTCATGGTGGTGTACATCGGGGGCGAGCTGGGGTATCTGCCCGCGGTGATCCCCGAGGCCGTCATGGAGGGTCAGGGTGCGGGGATCGGCACGGATCCCACCGGTGCGACGGCCATCCGCTTCCACAGCCTGTCGACCCTCGCCGCCGGCGTCCCCCTGCTGGTCGCTATGGCGGTCTCGCCGCGCAACGAACTCTTCCCGTCCCGCTGGGTGCTGGCCGTGTGTGCGGTGCTGGCGATGGTGGCCGTCACGCTCTCAGGGCGCCGTGCGATCCTCGCCGTCGCGCTCCTGGCCCCGGTGATCTATGCGGTCCTCGAGGTGAGGTTCCGACGCATCCCCTGGGGACGGGTGGCGACCCATCGCGCCACCGTGCCCACCCTGCTGTCCGCCGCCGGGGTGGTCGCCCTCGCGCTCACGCTCTCCGGAAGCCTTCGGGCCCGACTGCGCCAGCTCTGGGCAGACACCGTGGCGAGCTACCTCGGGATCGGATCGGTGGACGTTGTGGCCGGGTCCGACAACCGTGACCGGGTCGAGCAGACCGGGCACCTGCTGGCTGCCTGGGTGGACCGCCCGCTGTTCGGCCACGGGATCGGGGCCGTGGTGAAGGACGGCTACTACCGCTCGCAGGAGCGCCCCTGGATGTTTGAGCTCCAGTACCACCTGTGGCTGTTCAACGCGGGGATCGTGGGCGTGGCGATCGGCGCGGCCGCGCTGCTGCTTCTGGCACGCTCGGTGCGTCGGACGGCACGCGTCGTCGACGCCGCCACGCGGGGGGCGCTCGCCACGTCGGCGACAGCCGCCCTCTGCCTTCTCATCGCGAACGCCACCAACCCGTACCTGCAGGCCGTCGGCCACTGGTGGGGGGTGACGCTGGTGTTCGGCATCGCCGTCGCCGCCTGGAACTCCCGACCGCCCGAGGGCGCCGGGCCGCAGGGCCGTCCGGAGGCGGGAACCATCCCGCTCGACGCCGAGGGCGCTGGTGTCGTGCGCCGGGCCGTGCGACCGGTGGCGCCATGAGCATCCGTCGCCTCTTCCCCTACCTCGCGACCGCCGCGAACGCGCTCTCCGTCGCCCTCCCTCAGGTCCTCGGCCTCGTGTATCTGGGGCCCGCCGACTACGGCAGCTACTCGCTGCTGTATCTCGGCTACGCCCTCTCCAGCTCGATGGTGCTCTCCGTGGTCTGCGAGGCGTGGGCCCGTCGCGGCGCAGCGGGCTCCCCGGCGGACTACCTGCGGACCGGGAGCCTCCTCGCACTCGTGTTCGCGCTGCTCACCGCTGGGACCGGGCTGGTCACCGGTGTCCATCCGGCTGCGGCGTCGATGGCGGGACTTGCCGTCCTCCTCGCCACGACCTGGACCAACGGGCGATATCTGCTGACGGCGCAGGGGGCGTGGAGGCGACTCCTCCTCGGGGATGCCACAGGGCTGGGGGTGGCGGGGGTGTTCATCGGCGCGACCGTCCTCCTGGCCGAGGTGGACCTGATGGGAGTGCTGACCTTCTGGGCCGTGAGCGCTGCCGGGGCGGTCCTCGTCACCGGTACCCTCGCCGTGCCCTCGATCGCGGCCGGTCGGCGATGGGTGTCGGACCACCGTCGGCAGATCGGGACGCTCCTCGCCGACTCGTCCCTTCTGGACGCGAGCTCGATCGGGGTCCCGTTCCTCCTGTACCCGCTGCTGGGGGCGGCGTCCTTCGGCAAGTACCGGGCGATCTCGAGCGCCGCCTTCCCCATCCGCCTGGTGCTAGCGGCCGTGCGACCGGTGCTCGTGAGGCTTCCGGTCGAGACGTTCCGGCGTGTGCGGGTGCAGCTCCTCCTGGTGTCCGCCAGCGCCGTACTCGGCGGGATGGCGGCGATCTGCGTGTGGTTCGTCGCGCGGGAGCTCCCTGGCCTGGGGACCATCGCGGCGATCGGGGAGTATGCCTCGCACGTCGGCGTTTTCATCATGGTCACCACGTTGAGCACGGCCGTCTACCTGTTCTGCCGGATCAGGAGCTCGGCGAGAGTCCTCCTGACGGGCCGAGTGCTGCAGACGGTCGTGATGGTCGCGGCACCCCTCACCGGGTTCGTCGTCGGTGGCGAGGGGGGGGCGGTGGCCGGCTTCGTCGTCGGAGCGGCGCTCACGGCAGTCGTCTGGTACGGGGCTCTCGCGCGGACCCGGCCCGCGACCGATGTCGACGTCGACGCCGATGCGACGGGCTCCCCGCGACCAGGGGCGCCGACGCTCCTTCCCGTTCCCGAGCAGGGCTGACGGAGATCCTGGGTAGTCCTCTCGGAGGTCGCCGACGGCCATCGTGCCCGCGGACTCCGTGGTCCCGCACACCCTTTCCAATTACGGGCAAATCGGACATACTGACCTCATGAGAGGGATCATCCTTGCCGGGGGAACCGGGACACGCCTTCACCCGCTGACCATCGGGGTGTCGAAGCAGCTCATGCCTGTGCACGACAAGCCGATGATCTACTACCCGCTCAGCACGCTGATGCTGGCGGGGATCAGGGACATCCTGATCATCACGACCCCGGAGGACAAGGCGGCCTTCCAGCGCGTGCTCGGCTACGGCGACCGGTTCGGCGTGCACCTCGAGTACACGGTGCAGCCGTCCCCGGACGGGCTCGCCCAGGCCTTCCTCCTCGGTGAGGAGTTCCTCGACGGCGGCCCCGCGGCGCTCGTCCTCGGCGACAACCTGTTCTACGGGCAGGGCATGGGCGCCCAGCTGCGCCGCTATCAGGACTTCGACGGCGCCGCGGTGTTCGGCTACTGGGTCAGCGATCCCCGCGCCTACGGCGTCGTGGAGATGGACGAGAACGGGCGGGCCGTCTCTCTCGAGGAGAAGCCGGAGCATCCGCGCTCCAACCTCGCCGTGCCGGGGCTCTACTTCTACGACGACACCGTCGTGGAGAGGGCCAGGGCCCTCACCCCGTCGGCCCGCGGCGAGCTCGAGATCACCGATCTGAACCGCACCTACCTCGAGGACGGCTCGCTGCACGTCGAGGTGCTCACGCGAGGCACCGCCTGGCTGGACACCGGCACGTTCGACGACCTCGCCGCCGCGGGGGAGTTCATCCGCACGGTCCAGCAGCGACAGGGCCTGTCGATCGGCGCTCCCGAGGAGGTCGCCTGGCGCATGGGCTACCTCAGCGACGACGAGCTGCGTGAGCGGGCGCTCCCGCTGGTCAAGTCCGGGTACGGCAAGTACCTGCTGGACGCGCTCGAGCGGGAGATCCTGGACAGGCCGGTGCAGCTCACCCCGTCCGCCTCGGCGCTGAAGGCCACGGCATGACCCGCCGCCTCCTGGTGACGGGCGGCGCGGGGTTCATCGGCTCCGCCTTCGTCCACCACGTGCTCGCACGCACCGATGACACGGTCACCGTCCTCGACGCGTTCACCTATGCGGGGCACCGCTCCTCCCTCGCCGATCTGCCCTCCGAGCGCTGCCGCGTCGTCGTCGGCGACGTGGCGGACGCCGAGGTGGTGGACGGCCTGGTCCGGCAGAGCGATGCGGTGGTCCACTTCGCGGCCGAGTCGCACAACGACAACTCGCTGAGCGATCCCTCGCCGTTCATCCGGACGAACCTCCTGGGCACCTTCACCCTGCTGGAGGCCGTGCGCCGCCATGACGTGCGCTTTCATCACATCTCGACCGACGAGGTCTACGGGGATCTCGCACTGGACGATCCGCAGCGCTTCACCGAGACCACCCCGTACAGCCCCTCGAGCCCCTACTCGGCGAGCAAGGCCGGCAGCGACCTGCTGGTGCGTGCGTGGGTCCGCTCCTTCGGGGTGCGGGCGACGCTCTCGAACTGCAGCAACAACTACGGACCGCGTCAGCACGTCGAGAAGTTCATCCCCCGCCAGATCACCAACCTCCTCGACGGGATCCGGCCCCGCCTCTACGGCGCGGGGACGAACGTGCGCGACTGGATCCACGCCGACGACCACTCCAGCGCCGTGCTGCGGATCCTCGATGCCGGCGAGATCGGGCGCACCTATCTCATCGGCGCCGACGGGGAGCAGAGCAACAAGGAGGTCGTCGAGATCCTCCTCCAGCTGATGGGGCGGCCCGCGGACGAGTACGACCACGTCACCGATCGTGCGGGCCACGACCTGCGGTACGCGATCGATGCGGGTCCGCTGCGCGAGGAGCTCGGCTGGGAGCCGCGCTTCCGAGACTTCGAGGCCGGCCTCGCCGCGACCGTCGAGTGGTACCGGGAGAACGAGGGCTGGTGGCGTCCGCAGAAGGCCGCCACCGAGGCCAAGTACCAGCTCGCAGGACAGTGACGGCGCGGTGGTGAGCACGGCGCGGATCCGTGCCACCCTGTCCCGATGACCTCCCTCCCCGCCGGCCTTCCCGCCGACAGTCACGTCCACAGCGAGTTCTCCTGGGACACCGGCGGCCCCGCCTCCGCGGCGCGCGGCACGATGCGCGCGACCTGCGAGCGGGCCGCGGCGATCGGGCTGCCTGGGCTGTTCTTCACCGAGCACCTCGACCTCGAGGACGCCTGGGTGACCGACCCCGAGGACTTCGCCGACCACGAACAGCATCTCGTGGGCCCGGACGGCGTCGTCGCGGTGCCGCGCTTCGACGTCGAGGGGTATCTCGAGGAGATCGATCGCTGCCGCGCAACCTTCCCGGAGCTCGCCATCGGGACGGGCCTCGAGTTCGGCCAGCCCGGGCTGCGCACCGAGGCCGCCCGCGCGCAGCTGGACCTCTCCGCCTTCGACCGGATCATCGGCTCGCTCCACACCCTCGAGCTCGAGGGGCAGCGCGCCGAGCCGAACACGATGTTCCGCCGCCTCCCGGCCGACGAGGTGATCCGCCGGTACCTCGCCGAGGTCCCGGCGGTGGTCGCGGCCGACGGGCCGCACGAGGTCGTCACCCATCTCGACTATGCGGTGCGCTACTGGCCCGAGGAGGTCGAGGGCCCCTTCGACCCGCGGCGCTTCGAGGAGCAGCTGCGCGGCGCGATGCGGGCGATCGCCGAGAGCGGCCGCGCGCTCGAGATCAACACCCGCCGCCTGCGCCCCTGGATCCCGCAGTGGTGGGCCGAGGAGGGCGGGCAGGCGATCAGCTTCGGCAGCGACTCCCACACCCCGCTAGCCCTCGCCGCGAACTTCCCCGAGGCGACGGCGCTGGCGGACTGGGCCGGCTTCCGCCCCGGCCGCGACCCGCGCGATCTCTGGCGGCGCTGACCCTGGGTCACCTCCGGGGCCGCTGGGACCGTGATGGCGTCGAGGGCCGCTGACCTCGATGCGACCGCGGCCCGTCGTGGCGGCCCGTCGCCGGCTTCGCCCTCTCCTGGCGTGCACCGTATCCTCGACGCGTCGGTCCACACCCCGGACCGTCGGCCGTCCCGGCGCGGAACCCACCCCGTCCCGCTCGCTCGACGCGCCACGCACAGCTCCCGCGCGGAGCAGGACGAGGAGGTCTGATGCGCGCACTGCGCAAGGTCGCGCCCGGCGCGGGCCTGGAGTGGACGACGGTCGACGAGCCCGGCTGCGGGCCCTGGGATGTGAAGGTGCGTGTGCTGCGCACCGGGATCTGCGGCACCGACCTGCACCTCCTCGCCTGGGACTCGTCCGCTGAGGCGATGTGTGACTCGGTCCCCTTCACCCCCGGCCACGAGTTCTACGGCGAGATCGCCGAGGTCGGCTCCGAGGTCGACGACGTGCGCATCGGCGACCGCGTCTCCGGCGAGGGCCACGTGGTGTGCGGGACCTGCCGCAACTGCCGCGCCGGCCGACGCCAGATGTGCAACCGCGTGCGCTCCGTGGGCGTGCAGCGCGACGGCGCCTTCGCCGAGTACGTCACCGTCCCGCACGAGAACGTGTGGGTGCACGAGCACGACGGCGGTCAGGAGCTGATCAGCCCCGAGCTCGGCGCCGCCTTCGACCCGCTCGGCAACGCCGTCCACACCGCCCTGAAGTTCCCTCTGGTGGGCGAAGACGTGCTGATCACCGGCGCCGGCCCGATCGGGCAGATGGCCGCGGCCGTCGCCCGTCACGCCGGCGCCCGCTACATCACGATCACCGACATCTCGCCGGAGCGCCTCGCGATGGCGGAGGACTGCGGCGCGGACGTCGTCCTGGACGTCTCCACCACCCGCGTGCTCGATGCCCAGCGCCGGCTCGGCATGCGCGAGGGCTTCGACGTGGGCCTGGAGATCACCGGCCAGGCCCGCGCTCTGCAGGAGATGATCGAGAACATGAACCACGGGGGGAAGATCGCGCTGCTGGGCCTGCCCTCGCGGCAGTTCGAGATCGACTGGACCGCGGTCGTCACCCGCATGCTCACCCTCCAGGGCATCTACGGCCGCGAGATGTACGAGACCTGGAACGCGATGTCCGCGATGCTCTCCACCTCCCGCACCCTGCGCAGCGCCATCGAGCGCACCATCACGCACGTGCTGCCCGCCGCGGACTGGGAGGACGGCTTCGCCCTCGCCCGCGAGGGGAAGGCCGGCAAGGTCCTCCTGGACTGGAGCGACGTCGGCGACTGACCTCGGCCGGTCGCCGGCCCTGCAGCCCCGGCGCCGGCCCTGCAGCCCCGGCGCCGGCCCATGTCTCCGTCGCCCCCACCCCGTCGCACAATTCGGCGCTCCCTGCGTGACCTCAACTCCCATACGCCGCTGAGGTCACGCACAGGACGCAGAATTGTGCGCCCCACCCCCACCCCGCGACCTCACCCCAGCCCCGCTCCCGACCCCAAGGACCCACACCCATGTACACCGACCTCAAGGACCAGCTGACCGCCGAGCTCGACGAGATCGAGCAGGCCGGCACCTTCAAGCACGAGCGCGTCATCTCCACCGCGCAGTCCGGCCGCATCACCGCCGGGCCCGTCGGCCGCGACGGCGCCGAAGTGCTGAACTTCTGCGCCAACAACTACCTGGGACTCGCCGACGACGAGCGGCTCGTCGCCTCCGCCAAGCGCGCCCTCGACGAGCGCGGCTTCGGCATGGCCTCGGTGCGCTTCATCTGCGGCACCCAGGACCTCCACCTCGAGCTCGAGCAGGCGCTGTCCGCCTTCCTCGGCACCGAGGACACGATCCTGTTCTCCTCCTGCTTCGACGCGAACGGCGCCGTCTTCGAGCCGCTGTTCGGCAAGGAGGACGCGATCATCTCCGACGCCCTGAACCACGCCTCCCTCATCGACGGGATCCGCCTGTCCAAGGCCGCCCGCCTCCGCTACGCCAACGCCGACCTCGACGACCTGCGCACCCAGCTCGAGGCCGCCGCCGCGCTGCATGACGGCAAGGGCGCGAGGCGCACCGTCATCGTCACCGACGGCGTGTTCTCGATGGACGGCTACCTCGCCCCGCTGCCCGGCATCTGCGACCTCGCCGACGAGTTCGGCGCGCTGGTCATGGTCGATGACTCCCATGCGGTCGGCTTCATGGGGGAGACGGGCGCCGGCACCCCCGAGCACTTCGGCGTCTCGGACAAGATCGACATCTACACCGGAACCTTCGGCAAGGCGCTCGGCGGTGCGAGCGGCGGCTACGTCTCCGGCAGGCGCGAGATCGTCGCGATGCTGCGCCAGAAGGGCCGCCCGTACCTGTTCTCCAACTCGCTGGCCCCCTCGATCACCGCCGCGACGCTCACCGCGCTCGAGCTCGTCGAGGGCAGCGCCGAGCTGCGCGCGACCCTGTTCCGCAACGCCGAGCTGTTCCGCGCCCGGATGGGGGAGGAGGGCTTCGAGCTGCTGGACGGCGAGCACGCGATCGTGCCGGTCATGTTCGGGGACGCCGCGCTCGCCGCCCGGATCGCCGACGCGATGCTCGACCAGGGCGTCTACGTCACCGCGTTCTCCTACCCGGTGGTGCCGAAGGGGCAGGCGCGCATCCGCGTGCAGCTCTCCGCCGCTCACACCGAGGAAGACATCGAGGCGGCCGTGCGCGCTTTCGTCGCCGCCCGTGAGGCCGTGCAGGCCGGCTGACGGCGGCAGGCCGGCGGCCCCGAGCCGACGGTTCGCGCTCGGCCGCGGACGTCCGGCCGGGTGGGCCGAATGAAACTGCGCTCCCTTCGTGACCTCAGCCCGTATATGGCGTTGAGGTCACGCAGGGAGCGCAGAATCATGCGCGGCCCGGATGGGGTGGCGTCTCGTTACCCGAGCCGCATCCACTCGTCGGTCCGCACGCGCAGGCCGAGGCTGATCGCGCGCAGCACCATGAAGAAGAAGTTGCAGGCCAGCCACAGCAGCGCGAGCCCCAGCGGGCCGCCCGGTGCCCACAGCGCCACCGCGACCGCGCCGGGCAGGACCAGCACCGCGATGAGCGAGCCGACCTTCGCCAGGTAGGGCGCATCCCCGGCGCCCATCAGCACCCCGTCGAGCACGAACACGTACCCGGCGATCGGCTGGGTGATCACCAGCACCCACAGCGCCGCGCGCAGGCTCTCCTGCACAGCGACATCGGGCGTGAACAGCTCGGGCACCACGTAGCTGGCCGCCAGCAGCAGCACCGCGACGACCGCGCCGCCGCCCACGCCCCACACCATGAGTCGCCGTGTCACGGCGTGGACGGTGCGCGGGTCGGAGGCGCCGAGATACCGCCCGGTCAGGGCCTGGCCGGCGATCGCGAGGGAGTCCAGCGCGAGGGACAGCACCGTGAACACCGTGGTGGTGAGCTGGTGCGCGGCCAGCCGCACGTCCCCGAGCCCGGTGGCGACCACCGTCGAGGCGATCACCACCACCCGCAGCGACAGGGTGCGCACGAACATCGGCACGGCGTCGCGGCCCACGGCGACGAGGTTCGCCGGCTGCAGCCCCAGCCCGATCCCCTCGCGACGGGCGCGACGGACGATCACCGCCAGCAGCACCAGCGCCATGCCCCACTGGGCGATGACGGTGCCGATCGCGGAGCCGGCGATCCCGAGGCCGGCGCCGAAGATGAGCAGCGCGTTCAGCGGGATGTTCACGATCGCGCCGCCGACGGCGACCACCAGCGGCAGCGTCGCGTCCTGCAGTCCGCGCACCAGACCCGTCGCGGCCTGCACAGCGAGCATGGCGGGCAGGCCGAGGGCGCTGATGTGCAGGTAGATCGTCGCCTCGGCGAGCACCTCGGGGGAGGGGCCGAACAGGGCCAGCAGCGGCTCCCCGGCCACCACCAGCACGAGCGCCGCGGCGGCGCCGACGAGCAGCGCGAGCCAGCAGGCGTCGATCCCGCGCGAGATCGCCTCGCGGCGTCGGCCGGCGCCGAAGGAGCGGGCGACCGTGGCGGTGGTGGAGTAAGCGAGGAAGATCGCCAGCCCGACGACGGTGGTGAGCACGGTCGAGGCGAGGCCCAGGCCCGCGAGCGACGTGGTCGAGACGCGGGCGATGAACGCGGAGTCGGCGAGGACGAACAGCGGCTCGGCCACGAGCGCGCCGAGGCTCGGGATCGCCAAGCGCAGGATGTCGCGGTCGACGGTGCGCCGCGCCCGCTCCTCGCGCGGCTCGGCGATCGGCGCTTCCCGCGGCTCGGCCGTCGGCTCCTCACGGTCGCCGCCCGTCCGCTCCTCGCGGTCTCCGGCCGTCGGCCCGGAGGGTCCGCCGTCCCTCAGCTCGTCGGGCTCGTCGGGAGAAGGGGAAGGGGTGGGCACCCCACCATTGTGCGACGAGCACCCGACCATCGTCGGTGCCGGGGTCACAGGTGCACATGAGACAGTTCCTGCGGAGCTCTCCGCCCTGCGCCCCCGGCGCGGCGACGGGGCCCATGCCCCGCCCCACGCGGGGACCCACCCCGTCGGACCGCCTTCCCGAGGAGCAGGATGAATCGCCTCGCCCGCCTGAGCCTGAACAACAGGTCCTTCATCGCCCTGGTGTGCATCGCCGTGTCGATCATCGGCGCGTTCATCATGACCACGATGCGCCAGGAGCTGATCCCCTCGGTCTCCCTGCCGCAGATCCAGGTGATGACCACCGCCCCCGGTTCCTCGTCCGAGCAGGTCAGGGACCGGATCACGAGCCCCGTCGAGCAGTCGCTGCAGGGGCTGGAGAACGTCGAGGCCACCTCCTCGACCTCCCAGGCGGGGCTGTCGATGGTCACCGTCGAGCTCACCTACGGCACCGACGTGGCCCGCTCGTCGAACCAGGTCGACGCGGCGCTGAGCCGCATCGAGGAGCAGCTCCCCTCGGACGCGGACCCGCAGGTCATCTCTGGCGGCACCAGCGACCTGCCCGCCGTGGTGCTGTCGGTCTCCTCGGACCTCGACCCCTCCGATCTCGCTTCGCGCCTGGACGCCTCGGTGACCCCCGAGCTCGAGCGCATCGGCGGGGTCTCCTCCGTCGCGGTGATCGGCGCGCCCGAGCAGATCGTGCGCATCACCCCGGACGAGGCCGCGCTCGCCGAGAACGGCCTGACCGACGACGACATCTCCACCGCCCTGGACGCCAGCGGCCTGTCCCTGCCCGGTGGCTCCGTCACCGACGGGGACCGCACGCTGGACGTCGTGCTCGGGCAGAGCATCGACAGCCTCGAGAGCCTCGAGGGGATCGTGCTGATGCCGTCCGACGACGCCTCCGGCTCCGGCGGCGACGACGCGCAGGGCGCCGGCCAGCAGGGCGCCGACGGACAGGCCGCGGGCGGCCAGCAGGGCGCCGACCAGCAGGGCGCGCAGGGCGCCGACGGGCAGCAGACCCAGCCCGGCACCGACCCGCAGCAGCCCGCCGAGCCGGTCACCCTCGGCGAGGTCGCCACCGTCGAGCAGACCACCGAGGACCCCACCTCCGTCTCGCGCACCAACGGCCGTGAGTCCCTGGTCGTCATGGTCACCGCGACCGTCGACGGCAACGTCGTGGACATCTCCGGGGACGTCGAGAGCGTCCTGGACGACACTCTCGCCGGCGTCGGCGGCGACGCCCAGGCCGACGTCGTCTTCGACCAGGCTCCCTTCATCCAGGACTCGATCCTGGCGCTGGCCGAGGAGGGCCTGCTGGGCCTGCTCTTCGCCGTCGGCGTGATCCTGCTGTTCCTGCGCCGGGTGCGGCCCACCGTGGTCACCGCGATCTCGATCCCGACCTCGCTGCTGATCGCGTTCATCGGCATGTATGTCACCGGGTACACGCTGAACATGCTGACCCTCGCGGCGCTGACGATCTCCATCGGCCGCGTGGTGGACGACTCGATCGTGGTGATCGAGAACATCATGCGCCACCTCGCCTACGGCAAGACCAAGCGCCGCGCGATCCTCGACGCGGTGGGCGAGGTCGCCGGCGCGATCACCGCCTCCACCCTCGCCACCGTCGTGGTGTTCCTGCCGATCGCCGTGGTCTCGGGCATGGCCGGGGAGCTGTTCCGGCCCTTCGCCCTCACCGTCGGCATCGCGATGCTGTCCTCGCTGCTGGTGGCGCTGACGATCGTGCCGGTGCTCGCGTACTGGTTCCTGAAGCCCCCGAAGGGCCACGAGGACATCGACCCCGACGACGCGGCGCAGGTCGCCGCGATCCGCGAGGACGCCGAGGCGAAGGAGGAGCGCACCTGGCTGCACCGCCTCTACGCCCCCGTGCTGCGGGCGACGCTGGACACGCTGCCCCGCCGCCTGCTCACCCTCGGCGGCGCGGTGATCGTGCTGATCGGCAGCGTGCTGCTGATCCCGCTGGTCAACGTCAGCTTCCTGGGCGACACGGGGCAGAACATCGCCTCGATCACCCAGACCCTCCCGGCCGGCACCAACCTCCAGCAGGCCTCCGACAAGGCGGCCGAGTCCGAGGACGCGCTGCTGGAGATCGACGGGGTCGAGACCGTGCAGACCACCATCGGCGGCGGCCAGTTCGGCATGGGCGGCGGCGGCGAGAACGAGGTCAGCTTCTCCATCACCACCGATGCCGACGCGGACCAGGAGGCGCTGAGCGACGAGATGGTCGCGGCGCTGGAGGCCCTGCCCGAGCCCGGCGAGGTCGAAGCGGCCGACGTCGCCTCGCCCACCGGCTCGAACTCGGTGGACATCATGATCACCGGCCCCACCGCGGAGGACCGTCAGGCCGCGAACGACGCGATCCTGGCCGAGCTCGACCCGGTGCCGGACGGCGTCTCCGAGGTCGCCACGGACCTCGAGGGCGACCAGCCGACGGCCGTGGTGACCGTGGACCGTGAGGCCGCGGCGCGGATGGGGCTGACCGAGGAGGCCGTGGTCGGCCTGGTCGCCCAGCAGATGTTCCCCGGGGCGATCGGCACGATCACCCTCGAGGACGACGAGCTGGACATCTACGTCGAGGGCGGCGAGAGCGTGGACACCTTCGCGCAGCTGCAGGATCTCGAGCTGATGGCCTCGATCCCGCTGACGGACGTCGCCTCGGTCGACGAGGAGCTCTCCCGCCCCTCCATCTCGACCCAGGACGGGCTCGAGACGGTGACCGTCTCGGTGACGCCGGCCGGTGAGGACGTGGGCATCGCGACTCGCGCCGCGAACGACGCGATCGCCGCGGCGGACCTGCCCGAGGGCGTCGAGGCGACCGTGGGCGGCACCGCTGCGGACATCGACGAGACCTTCGGACAGCTCGGCATCGCCATGGTCGCCGCGATCCTGCTGGTGTACGTGCTGCTGGTGTGGATCTTCAAGTCGCTGATCCAGCCGCTGATCCTGCTGGTCTCGATCCCCTTCGCGGCGATCGGCTCGCTGGGCTTGCTGGTCATCACCCGCGTGCCGCTGGGGCTGCCCTCGATGATCGGCCTGCTGATGCTGGTGGGCATCGTGGTCACCAACGCGATCGTGCTGATCGACCTGGTCAACCAGTACCGACGCCACGGGATGGCTCTGGACGAGGCGCTGCACCTCGGCGCCTCCAAGCGTCTGCGCCCGATCCTGATGACCGCGGCGGCGACGATCTTCGCGCTCGTCCCGATGGCGCTGGGGATCACCGGCAACGGCGGGTTCATCGCCCAGCCGCTGGCCGTGGTGGTCATCGGCGGTCTGATCTCCTCCACCCTGCTCACCCTCGTGATCGTGCCGGTGCTGTACCGGATGGCGGAGGGCCCGGGCGAGCGGCGCCGGTTGAAGGAGGAGGCCCGCACCGCGGAGCGCCGCAGCGGCCGCTCCCGCCGGCCGGAGGCCGAGCGGCGCGAGGCCGAGGGCGATGCCCCGGTCGACCACCTCGCCGGGAGCCAGGCCGTCGGCACGGCCGGGACGAGCGCCGGTGCGACCGGGGCCGGCGCCGCGACGGCCGACGGGGCGACCTCCGGCGGGGCCGCCGGGAACGGTGGCGTGACGGGCGCCGGCATCGACCCGGGCTCGACGGGCGCTGGCATCCGATCCGGGCGCGGCGCATCCTCGGCACCCGGCCGTCGTGCGTCGCTCACCGACCAGCAGCGGGACCTCGCCCAGCGGCGTCCTGACCTGCGCGGCAGCTCCGGCTCCGGGGCCGACGGTCAGGGCCGGAAGGGCCGGTCGATGAAGGAGCGCGGCGGGATCGTGGGGATCGTGAAGCGGCGCCTGGGCCGCGACTGATCCACGGGGCGGACCTTGGAGGGGCCGGGCGACCGCGCGTCGCCCGGCCCCTCCTGGGTCCCGGCGTCTCACGGCCTGCCCGCCCCGTCTCGTTCCGCCCTGTCCGGCCCGCCCCAGCCTGCTCCGCGCCTGTCCCTCCCCGCCGGCCTCGTCGGACCGGGAATGGTCAGGTGATGGCGCATGGCGTGCCTCTATGCCGTTATGGCGGTTTCAGATGATCACTGCATCGGTGGTGATGATCTGGAGGAGCGATGAGCGGTAGGCGCAGGATTGCGAC